>NZ_NSDH01000004.1:0-16369 GCF_002289525.1 Bacillus sp. 7705b
TGATATGACCGTTGAAGGCTGCACAGTGGATATGACATTCGGCACCGCCTATTTCTGTGAACCTCGTGAAGACCACGGTGCCATCAACCGTTCTGAAAAAGAATCTCAATCCATTAACATCTTCTTTCCACCGCGCTACAACAGAGCAAAAACGAAAAAGATAAAGGCGGATGAATCATAATGAACCTCATCGATAAAACCGTCCTCATAACAGGAGGCGCATCAGGCATCGGCTATGCCGCGGTTCAAGCTTTTTTGAACCAGCAGGCAAATGTGGTTGTGGCGGATATTGATGCAGCACAGGGAGAAGTCATGGTCCGGCAAGAAAATAATGACCGGCTGCACTTTGTGCAAACAGATATAACAGACGAAGCTGCCTGCCAGCACGCTGTTCAATCGGCAATCAATACATTCGGAGGATTAGATATTTTAATTAATAATGCGGGGATCGAAATCGTGGCGCCTATTCATGTGATGGAGCTGAGCGATTGGAATAAGGTGCTCCAAGTCAATCTGACAGGCATGTTTTTAATGAGCAAGCACGCACTCAAGCATATGCTGGCTGCCGGCAAGGGCAATATCATTAATACGTGCTCTGTCGGCGGAGTCGTGGCATGGCCTGATATCCCGGCATATAACGCCAGCAAAGGCGGCGTGTTGCAGCTGACAAGGTCAATGGCTGTTGATTACGCCAAACATCAAATCCGCGTTAATTGTGTATGTCCGGGGATTATTGATACGCCGTTAAATGAGAAATCCTTTATGGAAAATAATGAAGGCACACTTGAAGAAATCAAGAAAGAAAAGGCGAAGGTGAATCCGATGCTAAAACTCGGAAAACCTGAAGAAATAGCAAACGTTATGCTGTTTTTAGCCTCTGATTTATCAAGCTACATGACCGGAAGCGCCATCACCGCAGACGGAGGATATACCGCACAATAGAGAGAGAAGGAGTGTTTTACATATGGAGAGAAAAACAGTTTTGGTTATCGCTGATCTTGGAGGCTGCCCGCCGCATATGTTTTATCAAAGCGCTGCTGAAAAATATAACCTGGTCAGCTTTATTCCGAGACCATTTGCCATTACAGCTTCCCATGCGGCACTTATTGAAAAATACTCGGTCGCGGTCATAAAGGATAAAGATTATTTTCAGAGTATCACAGATTTCGAGCATCCCGATTCCATTTACTGGGCGCATGAGGATCATGACAAACCCGAAGAAGAGGTAGTCGAGCAAATCGTCAAGGTTGCCGAAATGTTTGGAGCGGAAGCCATCACAACAAACAATGAATTATTCATCGCTCCGATGGCGAAAGCCTGTAAACGTCTCGGCTTAAGAGGAGCGGGTGTACAAGCTGCCGAAAATGCCAGAGATAAAAATAAAATGAGGGCAGCGTTTAATAAAGCCGGGGTCAAAACAATCAAAAACAAACGGGTCACAACCCTTGAAGATTTCCGCTCCGCGCTGAAAGAGATCGGCACGCCGCTCATCTTAAAACCGACATACTTGGCGAGTTCAATCGGCGTGACGCTGATTACGGACACCAAAACAGCAGAAGCCGAGTTTAACAGAGTGAATGACTACCTGAAATCCATTAATGTGCCGAAGGCGGTTACGTTTGAAGCCCCGTTTATTGCGGAGGAATTTTTACAGGGAGAATACCCGGACTGGTATCAAACCGAGGGATACTCCGACTATATCAGCATAGAAGGGATCATGGCGGATGGAGAATATTTTCCAGTCGCGATTCATGACAAAACACCGCAAATCGGATTTACGGAAACCTCGCATATCACGCCGTCCATCTTGGATGATGAAGCGAAAAAGATCATTATTGAAGCGGCCAAAAAAGCAAATGAAGGGCTTGGGCTGGAAAACTGCGCGACACATACAGAAATCAAGTTAATGAAAAATAGAGAAGCCGGTTTAATAGAGTCTGCGGCCAGGTTCGCCGGATGGAATATGATTCCGAATATTAAAAAGGTCTTCGGCGTCGACATGGCGCAATTATTGCTGGATGTTCTCTGTTTCGGAAAAGACGCCGATCTTCCGGATGGATTGCTGGAGCAAGAACCTTGCTATATCGCCGACTGTCATTTGTACCCGGAGCATTTCAAACAAAACGGGCAGCTTCCTGAAGCGGCGGAGGATATGATCATTGAATCCATCAACATTCCGGATGGGCTGCTGAAAGGAGATACGGAACTTGTTTCTTTCTCGGCTGCGGCACCAGGTACGTCTGTTGATTTGCGCCTTTTTGAAGCCTTCAATTCCATTGCCGCATTTGAACTGAAAGGAAGCAATTCCCAGGATGTAGCCGATTCAATTAAACACATCCAGCAGCATGCAAAGCTGACTGCGAAGTATGTGCTGCCGGTATGAAACAGTTAAAGCCAAATTCTAAATACTTGCTTTACGGGCAGGCGCTTTCGTTTATGGGAGACTATTGTGTTCTCCCGGCCCTGCTCATTTTGTCTACATATTATCACGATTATTGGGTGACGTCGGGAGTCATTGCGGTCAGAAGCATTCCGATGGTGTTTCAGCCGTTTTTAGGGGTGCTCGTTGACCGATTGGACAGAATTAAAATTATGCTGTGGACGGATGTCATCAGGGGCATCATCTTTTTGGGGCTCACCTTTCTCCCAAAAGGCGAGTATCCGCTGGTTTTTCTGGCCCTGCTGTTTGTCTCTTACGGGAGCGGCGTATTTTTTAATCCGGCGCGTCTCGCGGTCATGTCTTCTCTGGAATCAGATATTAAAAATATCAATACCTTATTCGCTAAAGCCACGACCATTTCTATCATTGTCGGGGCGGCCGCCGGAGGGTTATTCCTGTTAGCCGGGTCTGTAGAGATGGCTGTTGCCTTTAACGGTGTGACATACCTGGTTTCAGCGTTTTTTATCAGGCGAATTAAGCTGCAATTTGTCCCGATTCAGTCTGAAAATATAAAAGAAGCCTTTCAGTCTTTTAAAGAAGGGCTGAAGGAAATCAAAACCAATTCATTCGTGTTAAACGCCATGTTTACGATGATTACGATGGCAATGCTTTGGGGGATCGTGTACAGCTATTTTCCGATTGTCAGCCGCTTTTTGGGTGACGGGGAGATCGGCAACTTTATCCTTACCTTCTGCATCGGCTTCGGCGGTTTCATCGGAGCGGCGCTTGTCAGCAAGTGGGGCTTTAACAACAATAAAGGCTTGATGTACTTTACCATTTTATCAATCGTCTCGCTGGCGCTGTTTTTATTCACGCCCATTTTCGCTGTATCTGTCATTGCTGCCATTCTCTTTTTCATCGCCATGGAATATGGGGAAGTGCTTGCAAAGGTTAAAGTTCAGGAAAACGCGGCGAACCAGATTCAAGGGCGTATTTTTTCGGTGGCTGAAGCGTCCATTGGCTTGTGCATTTCGATAGGTTCCATGCTTATCAACGTGTTAGAGGCTCCTGTCATCATGGGGCTGATTGTTATCATGGTAAGCGGTTTGTTTTTGCATACAAAGCTGGTGAACAAGTCTTTTTTGGAACGGGATAAAAAAACTGAGCAAATTCACTTATAAGGAGTCTTTCAGATGGAAATAACACCGTCCGACGTCATCAAGACACTTCCAAGGCAAGAATTTTCTCTCGTTTTTCAAAAGGTAAAAGAAATGGAAAAAACGGGGGCGCAAGTCATTAATCTTGGACAGGGGAACCCTGACCTTCCTACTCCGCCGCATATCGTGCAGGCATTGCAGGAGGCGGCTGTGAACCCTTCTTTCCACGGGTATGGGCCATTCAGAGGCTATCCCTTTCTGAAGGAAGCGATTGCCGCTTTCTATAAAAGAGAATACGGAGTGACAATCAATCCTGAAACAGAAGTGGCGCTCTTTGGCGGGGGAAAAGCAGGCTTGTATGTTTTGACACAATGCCTGCTCAATCCGGGAGATATCGCTTTGGTCCCGAACCCGGGCTACCCTGAATACCTTTCGGGTATTACAATGGCAAGAGCAGAGCTGCACGAAATGCCGCTGCACGCAGAAAACGGCTATCTGCCTGACTTTGAGAAAATAGATCCCGCTGTGTTACAAAAAGCGAAGCTGATGTTTTTGAACTATCCGAATAACCCGACGGGAGCTGTGGCGGATGCGGCTTTTTATGCAAAAGCGGCCGCATTTGCAAAAGAGCACCAGATTCATTTGATCCATGACTTTGCGTACGGCGCATTTGAGTTTGATAAAAAACCGGCCAGCTTCCTGCAGGCGGAGGACTCAAAAACTGTGGGCGCGGAGCTTTATTCGTTTTCAAAAACATTTAACATGGCCGGCTGGAGAATGGCGTTTGCCGTCGGAAATGAAAAGATCATTCAAGCGGTCAATGAATTTCAGGATCACGTCTTTGTCGGCATGTTCGGCGGACTGCAGCAGGCGGCCAGTGCGGCGCTGTCTGGAGATCCGGAACAAACAGATCGCTTGAAACGCATCTATGCGGAACGGATTGACTTTTTTACGGAGCTATGTGAAAAAGAACTGGGCTGGAAGATAGAAAAACCAAAAGGAACATTTTATGTATGGGCTGAAATTCCAAAAATGTTTGAGTCTTCTCATCAATTCTCTGACTACCTGCTGGAGCAGGCCCATGTTGTCGTAACGCCGGGCGAGATTTTCGGCAGCAACGGAAAACGTCATGTCAGAATATCAATGGTATCGAAGCAGGAGGATCTGCGGGAATTTGTCATGCGGATTCAAAAGCTGAACCTGCCGTTTGCCTCATTAGAAGAAGTATCCCGCTAAAAAGCGGGATTTTTTTATATGCTTTTCATGCTGCCGCCGTCAGCAGAAATTTGCTGCCCGGTGATATAGGAGGCTTCCTCGGAAGCGAGAAACGCGGCGAGCGCTGCGGTTTCTTCGGCTGATCCGACCCGTTTCATCGGGATGCCAGAAGCAATCTGTTCTACGGCTTCTTGTTTGGATATGCTGTTCTTTTCCATCACATTCTTCACAAATTGATGGTAACGGTCTGTAGCGATAAAACCAGGATTCAGGCAGTTGACAGTAATATTGTGAGGAGCAAGCTGAATGGAAATATTTTTACTGGCGTTAATTAAAGCGGCATTCATCATGCTGTTTGTAAACATATTGGCGCCGGGTTCTTTCCACAGATTTCCGACAATGTTGATGATTCTGCCAAACTCGTTTTGTTTCATCAGAGAGGCGGCATGCTTGATAGCGTCAATATAGGCAACGGTTTTCTGTGTGAACGTGGCCGTCATATCCTCTATATTACAGTTATCAAATGTGTCAGGCGCGCCGCCCGGGATATTATTAATCAGAACATCAAGCCGTCCGCATTGAGATTCAATTTCTTTAAAAATCTCCTCTCTCGTTTGCTGGTCAGACATATCACCCGCAAGGACAATGACACTCGCTTCAGGATGCTTGGCCAAAATGTCTTCTTTGACAGATTCAATATTGTCCAAGACTCGCGAATTGATGACGACGGTAAAATGCTGGTCTGCTAATTTTAGAGCAATTGCTTTTCCGATCCCTTGACTGGCTCCCATAATAAATGCGGTTCGTTTTGACAAATAACTGCACCCCTTTGAAAAAATTGGATTATTATCTACATCGTAAAAAAAAACGGATAAAATAGCAAATTTTATTTAAATTCTGACAAAGAGGAATCGAAAAACTCCCGCCAGCTGCGGCGGGAGGAGAAATTATACATATAGGAATTGAGGAAGTGTATCAAGCGAAAGGCGGTTGCCCACAAAGAACGAGCCAAATTCGCCGTAGCGCGCGCTGACTTCGTCAAAACGCATTTCATATACAAGCTTTTTGAATTGAAGCACATCATCACTGAACAGCGTAACTCCCCATTCGTAATCGTCAAAGCCGACTGAACCTGTGATGATCTGTTTCACTTTGCCAGCATAGCTGCGTCCGATTAAGCCGTGGCTTCTCATCAAGTTTCTTCGTTCTTCCATAGAAAGCATGTACCAGTTGTCATTGCCGGATCTTCTTTTATCCATTGGATAGAAGCATACATATTTTGATTCCGGCAGTTCAGGGTAAAGGCGCGCACGTACATGCGGATTTTCATACGGGTCGCCGTCGCCGCTCGCCAAATAGTTGCTCAGTTCAACAACTGACACGTAGGAGTAAGCCGGAATGGTGAACTCAGCAAGTCTTGATTTGTTGAATTCGAGCTCAATTTCATTTAATTCTTCCATTGTAGGGCGAAGAATCATCAGCATAAAATCAGCTTTTTGGCCAACAATGCTGTAAAGGGTTTGTGAGCCTTTCCCTTCTTTTTGGGCGACTCCCCATTTTTCAAGCAATCCTGTAAATTCATGAATGATAGACTGGCGCTCATCACTGGACAGCAGCTTCCAGGAAGTCCAGTCCATTGTGCGGAAATCATGAAGCGCATACCAGCCGTCCAGCGTTTTTGCCGCTTCATTTGTCATTTGCTGTTCACTCATTTATCTTCACTCCTATTATCTTTTCGTTAATGCCTTCACTATATCATAGTTTATCCGATTCTACTGTGGAGAAACCTTGAACATCCGATTCGTATATCTCCTCAAAAATAAGAGAATATATAAGGAAAGAATCAGTTGCTTAAATTAGTTAGAAAAATAAGATTTTTTGATGAAAGCGCTATAATAAAAGTTGGCTGTTTGAATTTGACTGGAAGAAGAGTATGCTAGTAAAAGAAAGCGTTTTTGTAACTTTTTGAGGAGGGTTTATTGTGGCAGATTTATTTTCAACAGTGCAAGAAAAAGTAGCTGGAAAAGGCGTTAAAATTGTATTTCCTGAAGGCTTGGACGAACGTATTTTAGTTGCGGTCAGCAAGCTTGCAGAAAATAAAGTGCTGAATCCAATTGTGATCGGCAATGAAAATGAGATCCAAGCAAAAGCAAAAGAACTGAATGTGACGCTTGACGGCGTTGATATTTATGATCCTCATACATATGAAGGCATGGAAGATCTTGTACAGGCATTCGTGGAACGCCGCAAAGGCAAAGCAACAGAAGAACAGGCTCGAAAAGCGCTCTTAGACGAGAACTACTTCGGCACAATGCTTGTGTACAAAGGCCTTGCAGCGGGTCTTGTGAGCGGAGCGGCTCATTCAACTGCCGACACTGTCCGTCCGGCTCTTCAAATCATCAAAACAAAAGAAGGCGTGAAAAAGACTTCAGGCGTCTTCATCATGGCACGCGGCGATGAGCAGTACGTATTCGCAGATTGCGCGATCAACATTGCACCTGACAGCCAAGATCTTGCGGAAATCGCAATCGAAAGCGCCAATACGGCAAAAATGTTCGACATTGATCCTCGCGTAGCAATGCTCAGCTTCTCTACAAAAGGCTCAGCAAAATCTGATGAAACAGAAAAAGTAGCGGATGCTGTGAAAATCGCGAAAGAAAAAGCGCCTGAATTAACGCTTGACGGCGAATTCCAATTTGACGCTGCATTCGTTCCATCTGTAGCTGAGAAAAAAGCGCCGGATTCCGAGATCAAAGGAGACGCGAACGTATTCGTATTCCCAAGCTTGGAAGCAGGAAACATCGGCTACAAAATTGCTCAGCGTTTAGGCAACTTTGAAGCTGTAGGACCAATCCTGCAAGGCTTAAATATGCCTGTTAACGATCTTTCAAGAGGTTGTAACGCTGAAGATGTTTACAATCTTGCATTAATTACAGCGGCACAAGCACTGTAAGAAAAGCGATGGCAGCTCTCTCGCAGAGGGCTGCTTTTTTTGCGCCTTCTTTACCAGGACAGATGATATGAGTAAAATAAAGAAAACTGATCATCATTATAAATCTTATTCATGACAGGGGTGGGGCCTTTGTATTACGACGTGCTGAAAACCTTTATCGCGGTGGTGGAAGAAAAAAACTTCACAAAAGCAGCAGAAAAGCTGATGATTTCCCAGCCTAGCGTCAGTCTGCATATTAAAAATCTTGAAAAAGAATTTCAAACGGCTCTGCTGAATCGGTCGCCGAAGCATTTTACGACAACACCGACAGGGGACATTTTGTATCAAAGGGCAAAGCAAATGGTATTTCTCTACGAGCAGGCCAAGGCTGAAATTTACGCGCACCATCATTATGTAAAAGGTGAATTGAAAATAGCCGCCAGTTTTACAATCGGAGAGTATATTCTTCCGCCGCTTCTTGCCCAGCTGCAAAAGCTGTATCCTGAGCTGAATCTGGACGTCATGATTGGCAATACAAAGGAGGTAAGCGAACGTGTCCGAATGCTTCAGGCTGATATCGGGCTGATTGAAGGACATACGGACGAGAATGAACTGGAAATTGAACCGTTTATGGAGGATGAAATGTGCATCGCAGCGCCAAACCAGCATCCGCTTGCCGGAAAAAGAGACATTTCAATCAGGAATTTGCAAAATGAAGCGTGGGTGACAAGGGAAAAAGGCTCCGGCACAAGGGAATATCTCGATCATGTGCTCAGCTCGAACGGACTGCGGCCGAAGTCGATGTTCACCATCAGCAGCAATCAAGGGGTAAAAGAAGCGGTGATCAGCGGCATGGGTTTATCGGTCTTATCAAGAAGCGTGCTGCATAAGGATTTGATCCACCGTGACATTTCAATTCTCCACATTAAAAATTTCTCATTAAAGCGCAAGCTGTCTTATATTCATTCTCCTCTCATGGAGAATACAAAAAATAAAGAAATTTTCATTACGATGCTGAAAAGCAATTTTCAATCATCACGGCTGAAATGATATAATAGGTTTCGTTCATAAGCCTAACATGAAAGGGTTTTACATAGATGGCAAACCAACCGATTGATTTACTGATGCAGCCGACATGGAGAGTCATTGACCAATCCAGTCTCGGCCCTTTATTTGACGCGAAGCAATCCTTCGCTATGGACGATACGTTGTGCGCCTCTGTAGGAAAAGGCGTGTCGCCGGCGACAGCACGCTCTTGGGTGCACCACGACACGATTGTCCTCGGTATTCAGGATACGCGGCTCCCGTTTTTGCAGGACGGCATTGCCCTGCTCGAAAATGAGGGATACCGCGTCATCGTCCGCAATTCCGGCGGTCTTGCTGTTGTTTTGGATGAAGGCGTTTTAAATATTTCTCTCATATTCGAGGACCAAAAGAAGGGCATCGATATAGACAGAGGATACGAAGCAATGGTGGAACTGATGAAACGGATGCTTAAGCCGTACGGGGCAAAGATTGAAGCCTATGAAATTGAGGGCTCCTATTGTCCAGGCAGCTATGATCTCAGCATTGACGGCAAAAAGTTCGCCGGCATTTCTCAAAGACGTCTTCGCGGCGGTGCAGCCGTTCAAATTTATCTCTGTGCAGATAAAAGCGGCAGCGAGAGGGCAGATCTGATCAGACGATTCTATCAAGCCGCCCTGAAGGATAAACAGAACGACAAAAAAGGCGTCTACCCGGATATACGTCCGGAAACCATGGCATCGTTAAGTGAGCTTCTGCATACCGATATCTCCGTACAGGATTTAATGCTTGCTTTGCTTACGGAATTAAAAGCGTTAAGCACCCACCTCTACTCAGCCGGACTGTCCATTGACGAGGAATTGGAATTTGAGAAAAATCTTGTCCGGATGGCAGAACGGAATGAAAAGGTGTTTGGATGAACGCCATTTGCATGTCAGCCGATACGGCTGGCATGCTTTTTTTTCGCCTATCATCTTGTTTTCAGATAAATCTTTCTTATAAACAGAAAACAATTACAGCAAAAAAAGCGATAAAATAACAGCAGCATCTGCATACAAAGGGGAGAGGCAAATGAAAGGGAATGTTTACAGCCTGTTTGTGCTGATCGCGGCTTTTTTCTGGGGAACAACCGGCACTGTTCAGGCGCTGGCTCCAGAAAGCGCCACTCCGCTGGCATTCGGAGCGGTCAGATTATTGGTAGGCGGCAGCGCCATGCTTCTTGTGGTCTGGATCAGCCGAGAGCTTCACGTGAAAAATTGGTCTTGGCCGCCCGTGTTTTTAGCAGCGATTTGTATGGCCTGTTATCAGCCGCTTTTTTTCACCGCCGTAAAAGAAACAGGGATTGCGGTTGGGACAGTGATTGCCATCGGCAGTGCGCCTATTATTGCCGGGAGCTTAGAGTGGGCCGTTTTGAAAAAACGTCCGCGAAATTCCTGGTGGATTGCAACTGTATTGGCTTTGGCGGGATGCTGGCTCCTGTTTTCAGACGGCTCCAATGTTCGGATTGATGTGTCAGGGGTTCTCATGGCGATTGGAGCAGGTGCATCTTTTGCGGGTTATACCTTGATCAGTAAATCAATGATGAAAACACAGCCGCCGAGAGCTACCTCAGCTGTTGTCTTTATGCTCAGCGCCATATTGCTGATGCCGCTATTGTGGCAGTCGGATCTCTCTTGGATGCTGACCCCAAAAGGATGGGGAACGAGCCTTTATATCGGGGTAATTGCGACATGCGCGGCCTACTTTTTGTTTGCAAAAGGGCTCACCGGCGTTCCGGCTTCGGCAGCGGTTACACTGTCCCTGGCTGAGCCGCTGACCGCCTCATTGCTGGGCGTGTTTTTCATAGGTGAAATGCTTTCTCTTTCCTCATGGCTCGGCATCGTGCTGATGATGTTAGGGCTTCTGGTCATTTCAGGGGCGCCTCGCAAGCAAAAGCCAGCTGAAGCGGCTCATGTGTCTTAATAGATTAGCATAAGCTTGGGCTCATTTTACAAGAATAACGGAGCCGCCGCAAAAACAGAAAATCCTCTTTTCTAAAAGAAAAAGGGGATTTTTTAATGGCAAAACCCCAAAACAGGACATCGTTTTGGGGTTTTTAAAAGCTATTCCGCCATTTTTTCTAAATTTCCGTTCCGGTCCATTTTGAAGGACGGAGAGGCATGTTCATCATCTTCAAATAAAACTAGTTTTCTGGCTCTATTCATGATTTTTACCAAGGTTTCATAATCTTCCTGGATCGTTTTTTGATCTTTTTCAAGTTTTTGAACTTCTGCTTCCAGCTGTTCTGTTTTGCTTTGTAATTCTTGATTTTCTTTCTTTAAACGCTCATTTTCCATTTTTAAAGCTGAGGATTGCTCATGATTGCCTTCGTAATTCTGCAGGAATCTGATGACATCATTCATCGTCATCTCAGGCGCAGACGTTTGAGGAGACAATAAGTGTGATAGACTAGCTAACTCTTCCTTAAAGCTGTCATCCACAAAAGGCATGTGCTCGCCTGACATCAAAGCCTGCTTCTCATTTTCGGCAGTCGGGGTTTCAGGTTTCACCTGCTCCTCCTGCACTGCAGTTTCTTGAATTGTTTCGGGATCAACCGCAGGAGGCTGATATAGCAGTCTTTTCTTCGCTGGCTGCCCGTTTCCGAGGGCTCTCATGCGCTGTTTTCGCTGTTTTTTTGCAAGCTGAAGCGCTTTTTCATATTGATGGCGCACCACCGCGTTCCATCTGAATCCGCAGGCTGCGGACGTCCGATTTAATTTATCGCCGACCTCTTCAAAGGCATTCAGCTGAGTGCTGCCTTCTCTTACATGCCGAAGCACGGTTTCGGCTAAAAGCAAATCATTTTCTTCTGACCAAGCGTCCTGGCGCTGTTTTGTCATTTATCTCAACTCCCATTTTTCTTTTCATGATATTAGAATGTCCAGATTGGAAAATATTTATACAAATTGGCTGGAAGAATAGGAGATACGGAGGCTGAAGCGGCTTGCAGGAACAGTCGAATCCTTGTACAATGAGGAGTGATGTGATTTTTTCGACAAAGCGATTTTAGGTTTAAAACATAGATGAACATAGAAATGAAGGGAAGCGTACGTCATGGCTAATGAATTTCGAGTGTGTGATGATTGCCAAGCCACTAATATCAAAACATTGCTGCCGCGTTTAAAAGAAGTAGACCCGGACGCAAAGGTTGAGGTAGGGTGCCAATCTTATTGCGGGCCCGGACGGAAAAAATCGTTTGCTTTTGTAAACAATCGCCCGCTGTCAGCTCCGACAGAGGATGAGCTGATTGACAAAGTGAAAAAGAAATTAAAAAAGTAAAAACATATTTTTTCATAGCCTCGGCCCTCTGGTCAGGCTTTTTTGCTTCACATCATGTGATTTTCGGAAAGATGGAACAAATCGCCGGACAAATTCAAGGATGTTTTCAAAGAATAGAGTCGATATAATAGAATCACGGCTAAAAAAAAGAGGGAATGACGATGGCGTATCCAAATGGAAAATTATCAGAAGAAAAAGTGTTTAAAGATCCGGTGCACCGCTATGTTCATGTACGGGACAAGCTGATATGGGATCTGATCGGAACCCGCGAATTTCAGCGTCTCCGCAGAATCAAGCAGCTCGGCACGACGTATTTGACGTTCCATGGCGCTGAGCACAGCCGGTTCAACCATTCTCTCGGTGTCTACGAAATTGTCAGGAGAATGGTTGATGATGTCTTTAAAGGCCGTCCTGAATGGGATGACAGTGAGCGCGAACTCTGCTTGTCCGCGGCGCTGCTTCATGATCTCGGGCACGGGCCGTTCTCGCATTCATTTGAAAAAGTCTTTCATCTTGACCACGAAGATTTTACAAGAGATATCATTTTGGGAGACACAGAGGTTAATCAGGTGCTCAGAAAGGTGAGCCCGCGTTTCCCGCAGGATGTTGCTGAAGTCATTGCCAAAACATATAAAAACAAACAAGTGGTCAGCCTGATTTCGAGTCAGATTGACGCGGACCGCATGGATTATCTGCAGCGCGACGCTTACTATACGGGCGTCAGCTACGGCCATTTTGACATGGAGCGGATTCTCCGGGTGATGCGCCCGCGTGAGGATCAAATCGTCATTAAACAAAGCGGAATGCACGCTGTAGAAGACTATATTATGAGCCGCTACCAAATGTACTGGCAGGTCTATTTCCACCCTGTGACGAGAAGTGCGGAGGTTATTTTAACGAAGATTCTCCACAGAGCGAAGCAGCTCCATGATGAAGGTTATGTGTTCACACATGCTCCGGTTCATTTCTATTCTATTTTTGAAGGGAAACTGACGCTGGAGGATTATTTGAGGCTGGATGAATCTATTATTTTGTATTATTTCCAGGCATGGGAGGATGAAGAAGACCCGATTTTATCCGATTTGTGCCGCAGATTCATTAACCGCCAGCTGTTCCAATACGTTGAATTTAATCCGAATGAAGAGATGTCGGCCTATTTTGAGCTGACCTCATTATTCAAAGAGGCTGGAATCGATCCGAGCTATTATTTGGTCGTGGATTCTTCTTCAGATCTGCCATACGATTTTTACCGTCCAGGAGAGGAAGAGGAGCGTTTGCCGATCCATCTCTTGACGCAAAACGGTCAAATCAAAGAGCTGTCCAGACAGTCGGCCATTGTGGAATCCATCTCCGGTAAGCGGCGGACGGACCACAAGCTGTACTATCCGAAGGACCTGATTTATGACGGCTCTGAACACCCGGAAGCGAAAATGAAAATCCGGCAGCTGCTGGGACTGACATAGAAATTGGTAAAGAAGGAAAAAGGAGATGTCGGGAATTTGTTGAAAGAACATGCAAAACTGATGAAGGTGTTCTCGGATTCTGGAGAAATCATCGGGCGAAAGAAGCTGCAAAAAATGATTTATATTGCGAAGAAAATGCAGTTTCCTTTCTATGAGAAATATGATTTTCACTTTTACGGGCCGTATTCGGAGGAACTGACGCTCCAAATTGAAGAGCTGTGCAACCTTGGATTCCTGCATGAGGTAAAGGAAAAAAAGGGCGGCTACTTTCAATACCGTTATTCGCTGACAGAGACGGGCTCCGCGTTTTTAGACCACGCCGATCTTGATATGCCTGATATCAAGCACTATATTGACAGTGTAAACAACCGTTCATCTCGGTTTTTAGAGCTGGTCTCCACGATTCTTTACTTTGACGGGCTTGAGGCTGAGGAAAAGAAAGAGAAGGTATTTACCATCAAAAGCAAGCAAAAGTATACCAATGAAGAATATGACGAAGCGCTTCAATACATAGAAGAGCTGAAGCAGATTTGTTAACCATATCAAGCAAAAGAAATGAATCGTTTCTTTTGCTTTTTTTATTGACAAAACCTGCTAATGGATCTATTGTGGATAATAGTTATCCATAATGAACCGGGAGGGAACATAATGAAAATGAAATCGGGAATGGAGCAGGGAGTTTCTGTGCTTTTGTTACTGTCACGGCTGCCCGTGCAGGCTTCTTTAACATCAGAGGCGATCAGCCAGCGCTTGCACATGTCTCCGTCATATCTGAAAAAGCTGATGAGAACTTTGGTGCAGGCTGGTTTGGCTGAGTCTATACCAGGTACGAAGGGAGGCTTTACGATTACGAAGCCATTGACGGATATTACCCTCTATGATGTCTATCAAGCTGTTGAAGGAAGAGGCTCCATGTATCAAGGAAAAGGCCTTTTGCCATCTGTATTTGAGAGCGGAGATCCCTGTGTGCTGGAGACGGTAATGGGGGATATTGAGGATAAATGGTCTTCGCTCATGAAGGAAGAAACCTTGCAGGGTGTCATGAACAGAATCGGTAAACTTTATGACCTCGAAAAAATCGATGATTGGATACATCATCAGCTGAAAGGGCAATGGCAATGAAAAACAGCGGGCCTTTACATCAATCAGGATCAACAGGCATCTCAGTGTTAATCGTGCTCGCTCTCGGTTTTCTGATGGCTACGCTTGATGTGACCGTGGTGAATGTTGCAATTGCTGATATGAAAAACGTTCTTTCCCTTTCAATTTCAGGTGTGACGTGGGTTGTAGACGGGTACATGCTTACATTTGCTTCGCTTCTGCTGGCCGGCGGTGCGCTGGCTGACCGTTACGGCTCAAAGACCATTTATATGCTGGGTTTGGGCGTTTTTGTTCTTGCCTCATGTCTATGCGCTGTAGCAGCAAATGGCCAAATGCTGATCGCAGGTCGACTGTTGCAGGGACTTGGCGCGGCTTTGTTTATGCCGAGTTCACTCAGCCTTTTGGCTGCCTCTTACCCCGATGAACGGGTGCGGGCCAAAATGTTTGGCTTGTGGGCCGCTCTCGTCTCCGCCGCCTCCGGACTGGGGCCTTTTATCGGCGGTGTTCTGGTGAATGCCGCAGGGTGGCAGAGTATTTTTCTGATCAATGTGCCATTAGGGGTTGCGGCGCTTATTTGCGCCTATCGAACGCTCAGCAGTTTCCCGGGAAATGGCAGCCGGGTGAATATCACAGGGCATCTGCTTGGAATGGCGGCTCTCGGATTTCTTTCATTTGCGCTGATACAGGGCGCTTCAATAGGCTGGAGTTCGCTCACCATTCTCGGTGCTTTCGCTGCGGCGGTTTTGGCGTTTGTGCTTTTTCTTCTGAGAGAAATTTTTTCGGCAACATCTATTCTTCCTGCGTCATTATATAAGAATGGACGTTTCTCGGCAGCGCAGTTCGTTGGGTTTTTGCTGAATTTTGCTCTTTTCGGCGGTATGTTTATGCTAAGTCTATTTTTGCAGGAAGCAAGAGGCGCAAGTTCCTTTTTAGCGGGAGTCGAACTATTGCCGATGATGGCTGTCTTTGTGGTCGGAAATCTGCTGTTTGCCCGGCTGGCGAACCGTTTTGAAGCGGGGCTTCTTATGTTTGTTTCAATGGCTGTCAGCTGCATCATGGCATTGCTGTTATTTGTCATGGTTTCTCCGGATTTGCCTTACTGGCAGCTTGCGGTTCTGACATCTGCCATGAATCTTGGTGTTGGCATTACGGTTCCTGCCATGACGGCTGTGATTATGAAGACAGCGGGACAGGAGCATGCCAATATCGCAGGAGCAGCTTTAAATGCCAACCGGCAAATCGGGGCATTGGTTGGCGTAGCGGTTTCCGGAGTGGTCATTCATCTGTCCGCCACTTGGTACACCGGAGCTGGGTTTACGTTTTTGATGATGGGCGCGGCATACAGTCTGGCCGCATTCCTTGTGTGGCGGTTTCTGACTTTTCATAAAGAAACGTCCGCTTCCGCATCATCTTAAAATCGTCCATTGTCTTTTCAAGGAATATATAGTAAGATATATGAAATTATTCAAACAGGCACTGATAAGGACACGAGATGCTTTTTACGGTTTCCAGAGAGGGAAGGATCAGCTGAAACCTTCCTAACGCAGAGAAAGCAGCTTACCGCCTTTGAGCCGTATCGGGGAAATTAAGTATCTGATACCGTCATGCTGCGTTACAGCACCGAGCCGACGAACATGTATGTTTGTTGGGAATTTGGGTGGAACCACGAATTTTAACACATTCGTCCCTTGCGAGGGATGGATGTGTTTTTTTATATGAGTCAATATATGCGATGAAAAGGACATGAATGATGTTTACGGTTTTCAGAGAGGGAAGAAAA
>NZ_NSDH01000005.1:0-109973 GCF_002289525.1 Bacillus sp. 7705b
CACACTCGTCCCTTACAGAGGGACGGGTGTGTTTTTTTATATACAACAATTAATAAGGAGTGTTTGAAATGAGTAAACATGTTAGTATTCAGCTTCCGGACGGACAGGTAAAGGAATATCCGAAAGGCACTACAGTCAAAGAGGCGGCTGCGTCCATCAGCTCCAGTTTGGAAAAGAAAGCAGCAGCGGGACAGGTTAATGGCCGGCTCGTTGATGTCAGCTTCAAGCTGGAGGAAGATGCTGAGCTTTCAATTATCACACTGGATTCTCCAGAAGGCTTGCAGGTGCTTCGCCATACATCAGCGCATGTGCTGGCTCAGGCAGTGAAACGGCTGTACGGCGAAGTATCTTTGGGAATAGGGCCTGTCATTGAAGACGGATTTTATTATGATATGAAGCTTGATCGGAGTCTGACTTCCGGAGATGTAGAGACCATCGAAAAAGAGATGAAGCATATTATAAACGAAAATATGGATATCAAGCGAATAGAGGTTTCTTACGAGGAGGCTGAAGCGCTTTTTGCAGAAAAAGGCGAGCCGTTTAAGCTGGAAATTTTGAAAGACATTCCGCGCGGGGAGAAAATGACGCTGTATCAGCAGGGAGAATTTGTTGACCTGTGCCGCGGGCCGCATCTTCCTTCAACAGGAATGATCAAGGCGTTCAAATTAACACGGGTGTCAGGTGCTTATTGGCGAGGAGACAGCCAAAATGAAGTCCTTCAGCGGGTGTACGGTGTTGCGTTTCAAAAGAAAAAAGATCTTGAGGCGCATCTGCATATGCTGGAAGAAGCAGCGAAACGGGATCACCGCAAGCTGGGAAAACAATTAGAGCTGTTTATGTTCTCGGAAGAAGCCCCGGGAATGCCGTTTTATTTGCCAAAAGGGCAGATTGTCCGCAATGAGCTGGAACGCTTTTCGCGTGAGCTGCAAACAAATGCCGGCTACGCCGAGGTGCGTACACCGTTTATGATGAATCAGCGGCTATGGGAGCAGTCAGGGCACTGGGACCATTATCGCGACAATATGTATTTTTCAGAAGTAGATGATACTGCATTTGCAATGAAGCCGATGAATTGTCCCGGCCATATGCTCATCTTTAAAAACAGCCTGTACTCTTATCGGGATCTGCCGATTCGTATGGCGGAGTTCGGCCAGGTGCACCGCCATGAATACAGCGGTGCTCTAAACGGAATGCTCCGCGTCCGGACGTTCTGCCAGGATGACGCACATATCTTTGTTCGGGAAGATCAAATCGAGAGTGAAATCAAAGAAGCCATTCGGCTGATTGACGAGGTATACCGCACATTCGGTTTCGAGTATACGGTTGAACTTTCCACTCGCCCGGAGGATTCATCAGGTGAAGACAGCGTGTGGGAAATGTCTGAAAACGCCTTGAAACACGTCCTTGAGGATCTGGGTCTTCCTTATGAAGTAAACGCAGGGGATGGAGCGTTTTACGGAGCGAAAATCGATTTTCATATTAAAGACGCTCTGAAGCGGAGCCACCAATGCGCCACAATCCAGCTTGATTTTCAAATGCCGGAAAAATTTGATTTAACATATATTAATGAGCACAATGAAAAGGTTCGTCCCGTCGTCATTCACAGAGCGGTATTCGGCTCAATTGACCGTTTCTTCGGCATTCTGATCGAGCATTTTGGCGGAGCTTTTCCAGTCTGGCTTGCGCCGGTGCAGGTCCAAATTATACCGGTTTCTTACGTTCATATGGACTACTGCGAAAAGGTGCAGTCTGAGCTAAAGCGGCTCGGGATAAGAGTCAATATCGATGAACGCAATGAAAAGCTTGGCTACAAAATCAGAGAATCACAGATGCAGAAAATCCCGTACATGCTGGTGCTTGGGGATCAGGAAGTGAGTGAAAAGGCGGTAAACGTCCGTCAATTCGGACATCAGAAGAGTGAACAAGTTCCTTTTCAGGTATTTAAAGAGAATATTGTCGAACAGGTGAAAAATCGAAGCATGTAGGAGAAAAGTTGCGAATTCGCTGTTTGCTTTTTTGACTTTCCCTATCTGGTATCAGTAAAATAATAAGTAATCATATCGTTCGTATGTTATGAATGCATCTCGAAATGGGGAAATCTACATGGATCATGACAAACTGGAAGCAAATTTGCTGGATCACGCACTAACAAAATATTTGAAAAGCACGAAACTATTAGATGAAGCCACAGTTCCGAAACATGTGAATAATGTAAGAGGATTTATTCTGCGGATTATATATCGACACGGGAGCTGCACCATAAAGGACATTCTAAAAGAGGTCACGCTGTCTCCGTCTGCCACCACAACCGCTCTGAATCACTTAGAGCAGGAAGGGTTTATTAAGAGATCCAGAAATAACAATGACCGCCGGACCGTTTGGATTACGCTTTCTGAATCGGGGCAGGCAGCGGCTCTTCAGATGATTCAAAATCGCCAGCAGCTGATTGACGGCATGTTTGAACGTTTGACTGCCGAAGAGAAGGCAGCGTTTTTAGCTATTATTGAAAAAATGACGAAATAGAGATGAAAAAGCCGGCTTGCGAAGCGCCGGCTTTATATCAGATTATTCCATATCGCTGAGGCGTTTGCCTGCGACCGCGTAATGGTCTTTTCTCATTTCTTCTATAAAGACAACAATTTTTTCTTCAGAGGCACCGGTCGTTTCTTTCACGGCCTCTGTTACTTTCTCAACTAAATTGCGTTTTTGCTCGTCTGTACGGCCTTCAAGCATTTTGACGGTTACGTATGGCATAGGTGTGAATCCTCCTTTATATCGTTTCCTCTCTTTAGGAAAAGAGGCTTCTTATAGTATACTGAATAAAGTAAATTCTTGCATTTTTAGAAAGAGGGATCATCTCACTTGGACCGTTTTTTATTTTACCCGTTGTCTCTAATGCCATATCTGGTCATTACCTTAATTGTTTCGTTTACAATGCATGAACTCGCTCACGCCTATGTCGCATATAAATTTGGTGACAATACGGCGAAAAAAGAAGGAAGACTGACGCTGAATCCTATCAAACACCTTGATCCGTTCGGAACCATTTTGATCCTGGTGGCCGGCTTTGGATGGGCTCGCCCTGTTCCCGTCAATCGCCGTTTCTTTAAGAAACCTCGTCTGGCCGGCGTACTCGTATCCATTGCCGGGCCGATCAGTAACCTGATTCTTGCGTTTATCGGTTTCTCTTTGTTAGTGTTGATGCATGCTTACGGAATGGAACTGCTTGCGGCATTCAGTACAGGACTGGACCAGTTCTTTTCAATCTGGATACAGCTGAACCTCGTTCTGTTTTTATTTAATCTGCTGCCGCTGCCGCCGCTCGACGGCTATCGTATTATTGAAGATCTTGTCCCGCCGGGGGCGCGTGCCAAGATGACGCAAGCGGAAAGCTACGGCTTTATCGTCTTTTTGGTACTGTTTGTGACACCGCTCGGATCCTACGTGCTTTGGCCAATGCTCAATGCCGGAAGAGATTCGATTTTACATTTGTTTTCAGCGATATTTCAACCGCTTTTGTAGGAGGTAGAACTCATGGAAGAAAAAAAGAAAAAATCAATCGGGTTTAATATTATCAAAAGTGATCCGACAGACGGACACGGCGGCTTTGGCGTAGGCGCACTCAGCCTGGATAATATTTCACCTGTATTCGTTGATGTAGAGGAAAAAGAAGCGTTCGTTGATATCGGCGCGATGCATGCCCGCAGCGTCGTTGAAAAAGGCATTAAATTTCTGCCTAATAAAGAAGAAGTTCCAAACGGCAAACCATACTGGCTTGTGTGGGTGACGATTGACAGAAGAGAAGAGGGCCCTTATTACGCAGGGGTAACAGCCTGTGAACTGACGGTCGACAGAAGCATCAGAAGAGGCTACAAATCGCTCCCGGAGCATGTGAATCTGATGGATAAATCGATGAAACGGAACATTATCATTGATAAAATGGATGACAGCTCGAAGCAAGTACTTGGCGAATTTCTGAAAAACCATGACCAAGGCCTGTGGGAACGCTCTTCTGACGAATTGAAAAAAGGACTGCTTCCAGAAGAAAATTAATTTGTGAACTTTCTGTGAACTTTTAGAAAATTTGAATTATTTTCTGTGAACATTGAGTAAACTGGTGATACAGAAATAGGACATGGAAAATCCCGAGCCGAACCAAGACTCGGGGTTTTTCATTTTTTTTTGGCAGATAGGAGAGAGATATCATGTTTCAAACCATGAGGATTGGTGATTGGGTCATTGAAGCGGACGTGGAGGAAACGAGAAGGCAGTATGCAAAAGATATTGAAGATATGTGCGAATGTCTTCTTTGTGAAAATTACCGGGAAGTAATGAAAACACTGCCGCGTGAGAAGGCGCAAATGTTTGAGGATTTTGGTCTTCAGCCGTCTGTTTGTACCGATATTAATGAATTTGGACAGGAGGGTGACCGTCATCTTTATGTGGCCAGCTATTTTATTGTCGGACGTATTCTAGAAGGGAAAAAAGAATGGGATCCGGACCGTAACTGGTATATATCATTTGAAGTGCCGAGAGATGACCGCTTTATCCCCGAAGGATTCCCGAAACCGGTTCTCCAGCTTGACTGCGTGACGCTGCTCCCATGGATAATGGAAGAACCATATTAAATAACCCGGCATCCAGGCAGCCGGGTTATTTTTTAATGATTCCGTCCCAGCCATTTGTCCCACCACTTTTTCGGGGAAGCGGGCTTTTCCTTGACTGGATGCTGGTCTTTTGTTTGTTTGACAGGCTCTGAGCCGTAGCACACATTCGCTGGCTCTGTGCCTTTCACAAAATACGTGTAATGCTTGGCTGCGCAGCCGGGGCCGGAGGAGTAGCCTGTTGCCGGATCGATGTAGACGCCGGTCACGCCTTTTGGCGGTTTAAAGGCTGTTTCTGGTTCTCCTTTGAGCGCATCCTCCATAAACTCCGCCCAAATGGTTTTGGCGTAGTTTTTTTCTGCGACTGAGTCAATGGTGCTGTTTTTGTCATAGCCCGTCCATACACCCGCAGCCAGCTTCGGGTTGAAGCCGATCATCCAGTTGTCTGCGCTTGTTGTGCCTGATTTTCCCGCATAGGTTCTTGTCAGGCGGTCCGCGATTGTCCGTCCTGTCACGGATGTATAGCCGTTTAAATCTGTATCAAACATGCCTGTCATCATATTAGCGGTTACAAAGGCAGCTTTTTCATCCAGCACTTGTTTATGCTGATTCGGGCTTTCGTACAGTACATGTCCGGCCGCATCAGTCACCCTTGTGATAAAGGTCGGTTCGATTTTCTTTCCGCCATTTGCCAGCATAGCATAGGCGTTGACCATCTCAATCGGGCGCACCGGTTCCGTGCCGAGGGCCAAGGATGGCAGCGCTTGGAGCTGCGCGGTGATGCCAAATTCCTTTGCCGCCTGAACGAGCTTGTTCATTCCGAGAAAGAGATGGGTTTTCACGGCATAAATGTTGTCAGACAGCGCCAGCGCCTGAAGAAGCGTAATCGGTTTGTTTGCGTAGTAACCGTTATAGTTGCTTGGAGAATAGGTTTCTCCCTTTGCATCGATTTGAAACTCGGTTTCTTCGCTTTTCATCAGTGTCACTGGCGTAAACCCGCTCTGAATCGCTTTATAATAAAGTAACGGTTTGATTGTCGAAGCGGGCTGACGTTTCGCCTGTGTCGTCCGGTCAAACGGGCTTTTTTGATAATCTCTGCCGCCGACAAGAGCGAGAACGTTTCCTGTGCGTGGATCAATGGCTGAAAATCCGACTTGAATGTCAGAACCGGCGTTAACCGTTTCGGTAATGGTTTCCTCGGCAATGCGCTGAAGCCGTTTATTCACGGTTGTATACACATTTAACCCGCTCGTTTCAATTTGCTCCCGTGTCATGCCGAGTTTTTTTTCCAGGTCTCTCATCGCATTATCATAGAAATAAGGCGCTTTTCTGCTGATGGCGTGTTTATTCAACGGTTGATAGGAAAGAGGCTCCTTGATCAGCTCGTCCGCTTTTTTGCGGCTGATCATCTGCTGCTTTTCCATCATCCGCACAATTGTTTTTTGGCGATCCTTGGCCTTTGTTTCATTGACATAAGGCGAATAGCCGGAAGGGCCTTTCGGAATACCGGCCAAAAGCGCCGCCTCCGCATCTGTCAGGTTTTTGGCATGCTTGCCGAAATAGAGGCGGGACGCGGCTTCGATGCCATAGGCGCCGTGGCCGTAGTAAATCGTATTTAAATAGCCTTCTAATATCTCGTCCTTAGAATAGTTTTGTTCCAGACGAATGGTATAGAATGCCTCATTCCATTTGCGTTTCCACGTTTTGTCGTGTTCAAGATACAGGTTTCTCGCATATTGCTGGGTAATGGTGCTTGCGCCCTGCACCTTGGACAGCGCTTTTAAGTCGGCCAGCGCCGCACCGGCTATGCGTTTATAATCAAAGCCATGGTGATCATAGAAGTTCTGGTCTTCAATCGCCACCGTCGCTTTTACAATCGTCGGATTCATGTCTTTTAAGGGGACCCAATAGCGTTTTTCGCCATAGTTCGTCTCCCCGAGTTTAGAGCCGTCGCTCGCAAACAAAATCGTGGATTGCGGCACTTGAACCGAGGGAGCGCCCTGGTATTTGGCTATCAAAATGACAGTCATAAACACAGCAGCTGCCGCTAAGCACGCGAAAGCCCCAAGAAAGATAAAGGCGCGAACGGTTTTGAGCGTCAGTCTCAGCCGTTTATTTGTCATTGCATCCACAATGGTTCCCCCTTTTTTTATGTTTCTACTATTATGAGAAAAAAAGATTGTTTTTAAACATCGCGTGACAGGACGCATCTTTACTTTTTCCCCGCCATCCTCTATACTTTTTCCTTAGGTGAAAATGCGATTTCAACCGGGAATAAAAGCTGAAAAGACGCTTACAATAAATGAATACAGCCTTGAAAGGGAGATGACAATTGAGCGAACTTTGGTACACAGAGAAGCAGACGAAAAACTTTGGCATTACATTGAAGGTTAATAAAACATTACATACAGAACAAACTGAGTTTCAGCATTTAGAAATGGTGGAAACAGAAGAGTTCGGCAACATGCTGTTTTTGGACGGTATGGTCATGACGTCAGAAAAAGACGAATTCGTTTATCACGAAATGGTGGCGCATGTGCCATTGTTTACGCACCCGAATCCGGAGCATGTGCTTGTAGTCGGCGGCGGTGACGGCGGCGTCATCAGAGAAATTCTGAAGCATCCGAGTGTGAAAAAAGCGACACTTGTTGATATTGACGGCAAGGTTATCGAATACTCTAAAAAGTTTCTTCCTTCTATTGCGGGAAAACTTGACGATCCGCGTGTTGACGTGCAGGTGGATGACGGATTTATGCACATTGCGAAATCTGAAAATCAATACGACGTCATTATGGTAGATTCAACTGAACCAGTCGGACCTGCGGTAAACCTGTTTTCAAAAGGGTTCTATGCCGGAATCGCGAAGGCGTTAAAAGAAGACGGCATTTTCGTCGCTCAGACGGACAACCCATGGTTCACACCGGAATTAATCACAAATGTACAGCGTGACGTGAAGGAAATCTTCCCGATTACAAAGCTGTATACGGCGAACATTCCGACATACCCAAGCGGTTTGTGGACATTTACAATCGGTTCGAAAAAATATGATCCGCTTGCAGTGGAAGACAGCCGTTTCTTTGACATTGACACGAAATATTACACAAAAGATCTTCATAAAGCGGCGTTTGTTCTGCCGAAATTTGTGAGTGACCTGATTAAATAATGAATGTATGGCGCAGGAGCGAATCTTGCGCTTTTTTACAGGAAAGCGAGGGTTTTATAGATGAGATTTGATGAAGCTTATTCAGGAAAAGTATTTATCGCGAGCCGTCCAGAGTGGGAAGAGGCGGACGCCATCCTTTACGGCATGCCGATGGACTGGACGGTGAGCTATCGTCCGGGATCACGCTTCGGCCCGGGAAGAATCCGCGAGGTGTCAATCGGCCTTGAAGAATACAGCCCGTATCTGGACCGTGATCTGGCGGACCTGAACTTCTTTGACGCCGGCGACATTCCGCTGCCATTCGGAAACCCGCAAAAAAGTCTTGATATGATTGAAGAATATGTGGACAGCATTTTAGAAAAAGGAAAATTCCCGATGGGTATGGGCGGGGAGCATCTCGTGTCATGGCCTGTCATGAAAGCAATGTATAAGAAATTTCCTGACCTGGCGATTATTCATTTTGATGCACATACGGATCTTCGCGTCGACTATGAGGGAGAACCGCTTTCTCACTCAACGCCGATCCGTAAAGCGGCAGAATTGATCGGACCGCAAAATGTGTATTCATTCGGAATTCGTTCCGGCATGAAAGAAGAGTTCGAATGGGCAAAGGAAAACGGCATGCACATCTCTAAGTTTGAAGTGCTTGAGCCGCTGAAAAAGGTTCTTCCGAAGCTGGCAGGCCGTCCGGTATATGTCACAATCGACATTGACGTATTAGACCCTGCTCACGCACCGGGAACAGGAACGGTTGACGCCGGCGGCATCACGTCTAAAGAACTGCTTGCATCCGTCCATGAAATCGCACGCTCAGAAGTAAACGTGAAGGGCGCTGATTTAGTAGAAGTAGCTCCGATTTACGACCACTCAGAGCAAACGGCAAACACAGCCAGCAAAATCATTCGTGAAATGCTGCTTGGGTTTGTAAAATAAGAGAAACATCCAGACTCTTGTCTGGATGTTTTTTGTTCCCATGCTTTGCAAACATCTTATTCAAGATGGAAAGAGGGGACGAAAAAAACCGCCGATAAAGGCGGTCTTAGATCATAGCACGTTGTGCAACATCAAAATGTTCTGTAGATGAATTTGATACTTCTACTGTGACAAATACAGCACTCACCGCTAAACAAGCGAGTAATAATTTATACTTCCATTTCATATAAATTCACCCCCCCTTGAATGTGCTGTCTTGCTTCTTCAACCTTTAAAAAATAAGTAGATGCTTTTTTGTAATTTTCCTGCTGATGATAATACTTAGCAACATCGAGTGCAAAGTCTTCAATATCAGCATACATCATTTTACTTTCAAGGAAAACAAAACATTTTTCTATTGCCTCTTCATCAGGTCCAGACAAGTATAAAGATTCCAAAAATTCAAACTCCATTAAGTACACAGTGTCTCCGGCAGCTATTGAATATTCTCTTCCTTTTTTATGATATTCACAAGCGTTATCAATCTTACCTATTTTAAAATAAATTTGTGTAATTAGGAAAAAAGCTTGTGGCAGTGAAGGAAGCATTTTCGATTCTTCAAATACATGAATAGATTTTTTTACATACTCTATCGCTGATTCAAGACTGTGTTGGTTTTGCTTGCAAAGTGCAATATTATAAAGCGTCCTTCCCATTAGCTGCGGCTGCTGTGCCGCCTCAGCAAGTGTATAAGCTTTTTGGAAATGAGCAATTGCTTTATCATACTGTTTCAGATCCAAAAAGTTAGCTCCAAACAGGGATTGACATTGAATCATTCTGATATCATATGTAGTTTGTTCATTGTATATTTCAAAGGCTTGACGTGCATAGTCCATGGACACATAAGTTTGCTTCATATAGTAATAAACTTCTGACATTTTGAAAAAGAACTCAGCTTTATCAATTTTATCTTTAACAAAAGTCAGTTTGCTCTCTGCTTTTTTAAAAAATTGAATGGCTAATATATATTCTCGGCGGTCCAGTTCGTACATACCTCTGAAGAAATTAAAGTAGTATTCAAGCAGTCCGGTTAAACGAGCCTGTTTTTTATCGATTTCAAGCAGCAAATCGGACAGTCGCGGCTGTTCCTCTATCCGCATGTTTTCTAACGGTTCAAGATACTCAAGCATCAGATTGTGCCGGAATTCCATCAGTGAATAATACAAATGAAGATCCTGGTCTTCTTCCATTTGATCCAGCTCTTGTTTGATTTCTCTTCGTAAATATTCCGCATCCGGTATGCTGAATCGGCGTATGTACATATACCATTCATTAATCTTTTCTCCAACGGAAGAAGAAGATATGACACTTGTCACGTTTGAAAATCCCTCCCTTCATTATTCTATATATGTCATATTTTATCATCATCATTCTTGTGAGAAGCGCAAAAAAACCGCAATCTTTTCTTTCGTTACACCGCATGGTGGCCGGAATTTCTTCAAAAACAGCTTTTACCCTCGGCTGTTTGTACAAGCAAACACATTCACCTTCCATATTCTGTTGTATCTGCGTGAGCAGTGTATGTCTGAAAAGGAAGTGATGAAATGAGGAAAAACAAGCTTTCCTTTAAAGAAAAAGCAGAAGCTTCACAAGATTGTTTATGTTTTTGTGAGGAAGAAACCAGCCGTGAAGCGATGTTTCAAGCGCCGATTGAATTGCCTGAGGGGTTTGTCGTTGATCCGGCTGAAGCTGTTGCAAACGTCACGTGGAATGCAGACAGCCTTTCTTGTGTCAGTGAACGTTGCTTAATTGAGACGGGGCCTGAGCCTGATGAAATCGGTGTTCAATTTGCAGTCCGCCTGCAGGGAACCGTTACGCTTCTTGTCAGTGTCTCACCTGTGCGAAACCAATATGGACAAGGGGAGGGGGCTATTTCGGTCATTCACAATGTAGAGATCGATCAAGTTGTCTATTATTCTGATGAACCGGATGATTGTCCGGATGTCAGTGACATTACGATCGAGAACCTTGTTGTAGTCCCGCCATTTTACGGCAGTCCTTTATCGGTGACGGGAACGATTGTGCTCGCCCCGGAGCCGGAGCCTGTTTATGCGTTTACAGCGAATCCAGATGATCAGTCGGTTTCTGTGATTGATACAAACACTCATACTGTTGTGACGACGATTTCTCTTCCATACCAACCTACAAGGATAGAAAAGACGCCAGATAACACCTCTGTGTTTGTTTTGCATTACTATGATCGTGTCATTACTGTCATCAATCAAGACACATTGAGTGTCACAGCTTCTATTTTGCTGGATCAGCCGCCGGAATCCATATCTTTTATACCTGGACACGAATTTTTTTATGTTGTCGCCGGTGGTGCCATATACGTGATAGGAATTGAAACCTTAACTGTTGAAAGGTCTATTCCTTTTGAAGGTTTTGATGTTGCAATTGATCCAAATGGATTGTTCGCGTATCTGCTTGGTTTCGGTTCAGTGCAAAGATTGGACTTAAACACAGGTGAAGTGACAGGAACTATTGAACGGGACCTTATCGTAAATGCCTTAGAAACGGGTTGGCCTGAACGTTACCTTTATGTATTAGAACAAGAATTCTTTTTCAATTATTTGACGGTGATTGATTTAAATACATTTACGATCAGCAGCACCCAAGAGCTGGAGTATGAGGGTGAATATGGAATGTTTAAGAGCGGATCAGGGGTGTATTTGTTTGATGATTTCACTCACAATCTATATTCCGTCAGTCCAAGTGGTGCAGGCGTAATAGGAAATCTTCCGCAATCGGCAAGAGACTTTGCGTTTACCCCAAATGGCGAATTTCTGTATGCAACAAATTTTATAGAGCAAAGCATCACTGTTTACAACACGGATGATTATTCTGTGGAAACTGTCATATCGCTTGGCGTTTCACCGAGTGACATTGCGATTTAATCAACTATGAGTTTCTAAAAGGGATGTGAAATCATGAAAAAGAATGATTTTTCTGTTTTACAGGAAAATTGTTTCTGTTTTTGTGATGAAGATGCCAGTCGTGAAGTGCCATTTCAAGTGCCGATTGAAGTTCCGGAGGGGTTTGTCGTTGATCCTGCGGAAGCAGTCTCTGCGGTTACATGGAGTACAGACTTGATGAATGGTGAACTGTAACAGAGATCAGTTTGTCACCCTTGAGCAGGGGAGGTGACTTTGACCGTCTATTTGAAACTTTGAGGACAATTGTATTTTCTCTGGATAGTACTAGAACTTATTTTCTAGAGCCTTATAGTGAACCGTTTCTCATTAACAATGTATATGTCGTTAATACTGCTGCACAAAGGATCATCCCAAACGTGTCTCTTCCTAATGTCTATGACCTTACAGTAACGCCCGACAATCAATACATTTACGCGGCACAGCCCGGCGACAATGCAGTGACCGTGTACCGCACGAGTGATGATTCAGCCGTGACGGTCATTCCGGTTGGCGCCGGTCCGTCCGCGATTGCGATGTAGATGTTTTTATAGATCGAGAGAAGCAGGGCTGCGGTAAGAGATTCGTTTATAAACAAAAGATCCGATCTGCTGGATGGTAGCTAAGATGATCAGAAACAGCAGTTCACTTATAGTAAAACTGAGCATCCACCAAATCCCGGCTCCTGTCAAGACTCCCACCAGCACTTTTCTGAACAGGTTTCCGTGCTGAAAAAGCTGCAGCAAGTACGTTCGCATATAAAACAATAAATACAAAATCAGTAACACCGCAAGCCCCATTGTAACGGCAGGGGGCGTATGAAAGCTGAAGGGAACGGCCTTGACGATTTCAAACATGCAGCCGAAAACGATGACCTGATACAATACAGCAGCCATCACATATGATTGGCGGATGCCCTTATAGCTGTCGCGCAGCAATTTTACATCGTCGGCATAACGGCTGCACAGCTTGCGATGCTGGAAGTCACAGCAGCTTTGATGAGACTGTGTGAGTTTCTGAAAAGCTGCTGTCATGTTTTTGACAGATTGCGTCACGTAGTGAAGATAGAGAAAGGCGGGCAGCATCAGTACGGAAGCGGCACAAGCCAACAGCCCAAGGCGGGCAGCGTCATTTTTAATCAGCTGTACATATCGGCCTGCGGCTTCAGCACCTGAGTGAAACCAGCTGAAGGAATAAGCCGCCATGGCCGCAAGCAGCAATAATAAAGTAAAGACAGTGCTTTTTTTCATTGTCTCATCACTTCTTTCTGGGGTACATGAATGACTGCTTTGTTAGAAGAAACCATTGCTTCAATGAGAGCCAAGAAATCATGAAAATTCATCTGCTGAATGGTGCGGTAAAGGCCGAGAAACGAGCAATCGTACTGTTCACACTCCGCCGCCCATTCAAAGCATTTACGCGCGTAATCACTGTCATAGATGATCGCGTTGACTAAAGAATCCTTGCCGTACTCAAGCCAGGCTTCGGTACGGTTTTTCTGCTGCGTGATATAGTAGGATGCCACATCGATGTATGCGGAAGAATGCGCCCCTTTACTGTGAAGGATCAAAAAGCCGCCATCCTCTGATAAGTGAACATCCGCTGATAGGCTTTGGATATTCAAGCGGTACGTTTGCCGGATCTCTTGAAAAAACGGCGAATCCATGTGAAACAGGATGCGAGAGGCAATGTCCCAGTACAGCTTCAAAGTCAAAAGTCCGTTTTCTCCTGGGAGCGCCCCGACTTGTATTCCGGTCCAAGTGTCTTCCGGCCGCTCCAGATCACCCTTTACCTCTTTTGGTGAGAGGGGAGGGCACGCAGGGACGATCTTTCTGTCAGAGCGGCTGCCAGAGCGCTTTTCCAGCCTGAGCTGAGAAGGCAAAAGAGTTTCCGCATCTTCTGGGCCGCCAATCAGAAACAGCGTCATCCGATGGGGCTGGTAGGCGGCAGCATAGGCTTCCTGCAGATCACAGATCGTCAGAGCCTCAATGTCTTTTTTTCTGCCTGCGGGGAAGACTGCGGCTGGTGAGGCAGGAGACAGCATCTGGATCAGCTGATAATGGTAATGAAGCTGGTGGTTGAGAAGCGCCGTTTCTATTTCACTTGTAATCACGGCTTTTTCCTGAGCAATGATCTGCTCGTCAAACGAGTGGTTCCATAAAGCGTCAAGCAGGATTGGAATGGTCTGTCTGAGCCGATCCGGCAATGAGGTAAACATGAAATTTGTATCAGTGTAAGTGGTGAACGCATTCAACAGAGCGCCGTGTTCAAAAAAATCACTATACAGGTTCCGGCCGTTATGCCAAAAGAGGAGATGTTCTAAAAAGTGCGCTGTGCCATATGGCAGCATCCGGCCGCCGGTTTCTGACTGTAAGCGGATATCCCGGCTTCCAAAGCCGGTTTTGACATTGCACAATCTTAAATGGGCGCGGGGAAATTGTAACCTGAATATTTTCATTCCCTTGTCTGTGTATCTGATATCGGTTCGTTCATCCAGCTGTTGAAAAAAGGCTTCCTTTTCCATCTCTCTCATCCCCTTACTACATGAGCTCCAATATATGTAAGATTTTTGATGAATTGCAGCAAATCGCGGCACGTGACCGCTGAGATGCTGTCCAGCAGGTCTTCTTTTTTGCAAGAGAAACGGCGCAGGATTCCCATATAGGCTAAGAGTCCTTCAGGAGAATCAAATTGCAGCAGGATTTCATTGATTAAAAATTGTTGTGCCTTTTTTAATTCCGGTTCATCCGCATGGAAATGCGATACAGCTTCCAAAACTCTTGGAGGAATCTCGTTTTCATGAAGCTGGTCGGTGCATACGGAAACAAGCAGCATATTGTTCATGATGTCATAGCGGGTGATCACGTGATAAACGGCCAGATCTTTTTCGCGAAAATGCCGAAATAAAGCGGAATGGCCGTACTTGCCGAGCAATCCGTCTATCAGCTGGATAGCTAAATAATCGCGGACATCTTTCATGTCTCCGCAGTCAAAGCCAAGTGTCATAACGGACGGACCTGCTGTGCTGCGTGTCTCTGTTTCGAAAATATCCTGATTCACGGGTTTTCTTACAGCAGACATGGCGGACGCCTGTGGGGCATGTCCCTGAACATCACAGGACTGTATGTTTCCTAATATGTTCAGCTGTTTCTGCTGAGAAAATAAATCAGCGATAAATTCCGACGCATCCAGAAAACGTTTAGGATGCACAGCCATAAGCTTGTCTTTCCGGCCAAACATGGCAGTGCCGTACATCGGGTTTCCAAAGGCTTCCTCCGCCAGACGGGCTGCTGAATAGGAGAACGGGTCAGCGAATGTCTTTTCCATTTTCAGCAGCAGTTCAGCTTTTGCCTTTTCCGCTGCGCTGGCAGAAAGAGAAGCCGGAAAGAAGGACATGTCAACAAAGGTGTTCAGAACGGTATCTGTATGAAATCCCTCAGCATATAACGGATGAATCATGCGGGTCCCGTACGTTTTCAGCTGCCGGTCAAAAAAGAGATTTGCTGAATACATGAAGCGGCGGCCGGCGGCATAGCCGAAAGTGTCGATGATGTTTTGCTTCTGGTGTGCAGCCGCGCCATAAAAATAGATCGTTTCTTCTTCAGGTTCCGCCGCGCTTTCGATCGGCTTCAGAAAGCTCGCGGCGATCGAGATGGTTGAAAATTGATCAGTCGTCAGCAGGTTAACTTCCAAGCCGTTCTCTTTTTCCGCTTGTATCAAAGAAACCACCATCCTGTTTTTGCAGTAAATAGACAATGATCAGCCCGGCAATCGGAATGACTGCCAAGGAAATAACAGTGCCTGTTAAAGTAGCTAAAAAAAGAGGGATACAAAATACATAGGAACGGTATTTAGAGAAACCGCTCCAGAGCTGCTGCTCCGTCTGCCAGCTGAAGGACGGCTTTTTTTCATCTGAAATTAACCGAATATAAGCCCCTGCCAGCAGCAATTCCATACACTGCAAAAAAGTCAAAAGTGAAATCGGCCGGCCGCTGATCAAGCCCATAATCATGGCAATCAAAATAAACCCGCCGGCCAATAAACCGGAATAAAAGCGATATTTCGCCCAAAGCATCGTTCTGCGTTTAATCGGAAGCGTGATCAGCAGCATCCGGTCATTTTTTTCAAGAGAATACAATAAAGCAATCGGTGAGCAGATCAGCAGGAGAGCGCTAATTACGATATAGACGACATGCTGATCGGCAATGCCGGTGTTCATCATCTGAAACGAAAAGAAGCCGCTGAATGCCCCCATCACGATATAATTTAACAGCATCGCTTTGGAGGAAATAAACCGGTTCCATTCTCTTTTATAAAACGAAAATTCTGATGTCCGCATAAAAGAATGCATTTTGCTCTGCTGCTGAGGCGCCTGCAAAAATGAAGGGAAGTCAATCACAATAGCCCAGAGCATATGAATCGCACATAGCGGGATCGTCACGGCGGGCATCAAAGCCGCACTGAAGCACACGCAGGTGAATGCCGCCGCATACAGCAGGAGTGCCGTTCTGCTTTTTTTGACGAAAAGATTGCTTAACAAAACGCCGAAAATAATCGAATAGACAGTAAAAAACGAAAATCTGCCGAGCCAATACAGGGTTTGTGCTCCTGACAGCGTTCCGTTTCCGAATAAGAACAGCGGTAATATGAAAAAAAACAGCGTCCTTCTCAAGCAAGTATCAACAAACAAAACCACACTCTGAGCGAGCCAGAAGCTCCGGGAAGAGATCGGCAATAGACAGCTCAGCTTCATGTAAGATTCCTTCCATTGGGATGTAACAGAGAGAAACACCATGTACGCATTCATAAACAGAAGCGCGAGTGTGATGTATGTTTTTCCTAAGGTTGATTCATCAATGCCTGCCTGGCGGATCAGCCCGATTTCAAACAAGGCCAGAACGGCAAGCCCTGCGGTGATGCGAATGGCGTCTTTTTTTCCTTGGCGGCCGTAAAGCTGTTTGAACAGCAATGACAGAATCGGAAACAGGTTATTCATGGCCGATCACCTCAAAAAATTCACGCCGAAGATCAGTCTCCTCTCCAATCGGAATGACCTTCCGGATCTGTTTGTGATGAAGGATGGCCGCATAATCACAAAATCTCTGCACCACGTCGAGCAAATGGGAAGAAAACAAAATCGTTCCGCCTGCCTTGCAATACTCCTGCATTTTCTGATAAAAGACTTCTATTGACTCCACATCTAAGCCGACAAGCGGCTCATCCAAAATAAACAGGGGAGCCCCGAGCAATAGCCCGGTCATCAACACAACTTTTTGCCTGTTGCCGAGGGACAGCTCGGAAATTCTCCGGTTTGTGTATTGGGAAAAGTGAAATTCCTCTGCCAAACTGTTAAATTGCTGCTCTGAGAAATCTTTCTGATACAAAGAATGAACGAAAGAAACATAGTCCTTCGCCGTAATTTCTGTAAATAGAAGCGGATAATCGGCAGCAAAGTAGCGGCGGATCTTCAGCTCATCTGATGTTTTCTGCGGCATGCCGGCGTCCGCTTCAATGCCGCACAGCGTAAAGTGTCCGCTGAAATTGCGGTTTACCCCTGTCAGCGTATTGATCAGCGTCGTTTTTCCGGCGCCGTTTACCCCGAGCAGTCCGTAAACGGCGCCTTTTTCTAAATGTAAATCTACGTTTTCTAAGATAACGTTGTCTTGCTCGTACCATACGGATACATCGTGTATATCCAAAATGCTCATCGCGAGTCAGCCTTCCGCGCGCGCATACCGAAAATAATGGCGATGGCGATAGAAATCAGCGTAAACACATAATCGCTTTTTACGAAGTAGACGACCGCGCCGATGACAAAAATAATTGAAAGGATATACAGTAGAATTTTTCTTTGTGCTGGTGACAAATTGTTTCCCTCCTAAATAAGCTGGACCACATCTTCTAATTGTTCATTTTTTGCCCAGGAGCAGATGTTTTTTCTGTGGTATTTGTTGGAGTTCAGCCCTTTTAAGTAACAGCCTCCGCAATAGCCGCTGAACGGGCATTTGTCTTTCATGCAATGCTCGCTGAACCGCGGCGCCTGCGCTTTCCACAATTTATGGACAAGAGGGGAGTCAAAGATGCTTTCATATATTTCCCAATGAAAATTCCTTCGGGAAGAGTGCGCACGGTCGTACTTCTCCGAACGGGCTGATCACAATTGATTTCCAGCCGGCGCCGCAGTTCGCCGCACGTTTTCTTTCATACGGAATGATCGGGATCAAATCTTTAAATTCATCAATGACATTTTGCTCGTACTCCATAAATTTGCGGTGCTGTTCGGCATCTTTCGTCGGATGGACAATATCTCTGCCTCTTCCGAAATCATCAACCCAATTGTAAGAGAACGCTTTCGCCCCGAGATCGCGCACCTTTTGGGCCATATCGTGGATTTCCCACATGTTTTTTTCGAAAACCGACATGGCGACTCTGACAAAAATACCATGATCACTCAACAATTTTATCGTTTTACAGGTTTGGGCAAAAGAGCCTTTTCTCCCTCTAAATGAATCATGCACTTCGGACTGTACGCTATCCAGTGATATGCCGACGATGATTTTTTGCTTATAGGCTTTTAACATCTCCAGGCTTTCTTTTCGCATCAGTGTTCCGTTGGTTAAGACGGCGACTTTTTTGAATTTCTTTAACACATATTCAAGAATCTCATTGGCGTTTGGATGGACGAAAATTTCGCCGCCTGTGATTTCACACGTTAAAACGCCGTTATCATACAGCATATCAGCCGTTTTCTTAAATTGATCAATGGATACAGTGCCAAGCGCTTCCGGCGAGCTTTCTAAATAGCAGTGGGCGCACTTTAAATTGCAGCGGTGCGTCAGCTCAAAGGTGGCATGCAGCGGCATCGGAAAGTCATTGCTTCCGCTGGTGGCGATTTTGTGAAAGCGGGGCCGGTTTTCAAGCTGAATGACCTGCTTGTTCAAAAGCATGCTGAGCATGTCATAGTACCAGTCCTTATGGTCTTCCGGCGACTCATCATACTTTGCGCATTGCTCTTCTAAAATCTGTTCAGCCGTTCTTTGACCGTCCATCATCATACAAAGCTCGTAAGCCGTTTTGTTGAGATCTAAGTATTCAAAATCAGAGATCGAGACGTTATCACGCAAGTAGTCAATTTCCAGCACACCGCCTTCAGGCAACTGGTGAACTCTTACACTTTCATTAATAAATGGAAACATCTGCTCTATAAACAAAATACCATCCCCTATACATATGATTCAAATATAAAAATCACTGTGTATGTATAACCAAGATGTAGATATTAGTTAAAATTTGTATTTTAGTTAAAAAGGGCATAGTAATTTACTATGCCCTTTTCCGGAGAACCTTATCCCCAGAGACCGAATAGACCTGTTGCACCGGCAATTTCAAAATCAGGGATAGGTCCGTCCACTAAACAAGCGGCTCCGATTGAGCATGTTGCGCAACCTTTGTTTTCTACAATGACAGCTTTTTTCATAATTGAATCCTCCCTTTTTTTGTTTTTCTAGCAGATCTTTGATGTACTTTTATATTAAAACTATCAAATTACCATTTCAATACATATATTTTGAAGAAAATGTGAATTGTAAACGGTAGAATTCGGAAAAATGTAATATTTCCTAAAGGTAATCAGTGGTATGATTTTCTCTTCTATAAAGGAATTGCTTTTTCTGAGGTTTATCTTCAAATCTGATGAGCAATGATGGTAAGATAGAAGCAGTTGAAGTTTACAAACCGAATGATTATACTATTCAAGTCAAAGTGGAAAGATGAAAAGGACGTGTCAGAATGAAGCAAGAGACACCGATAACAATCCATGTGAAATCTGTGATCGAGGATGACGGAAACGAAGAAGTGATCGAATTCCGCACTACCGGATTTTACTATGTGAAACAGAATAAAGTGTATCTATCTTATTATGAAGAACACGACTTAGGCAAAGTGAAAACGATTGTAAAAGTAAGCGAAGGCGAAGTGCTTGTCATGAGATCAGGCGCTGTCAAAATGAACCAGCGTTTCGTAACTGGAGCTTCCACAATCGCCAAATATAAAATGTCATTTGGTGAGCTTGAGCTGAAAACGAGTACAAAATCGATTCAATCTGATCTCGGCGAAGAACAAGGCCGTATCAGTATCGCATATGATATGCATGTCGGAGACGAGCAGCAGCATTTACATAATATGACGATCACGTATGAGGGAGGAACTCACGCATGAACATTGCGGAACAGATGAAGGACGTGCTGAAAGAAGAAATCAGAGCAGCCGTTCTGAAAGCGGGACTGGCTGAAGAAAGCCAGATTCCAAATGTCATTTTAGAAACACCGAAGGATAAAACACACGGCGATTATTCAACAAATATGGCGATGCAGCTCGCAAGAATCGCGAAAAAAGCGCCGCGCCAAATCGCTGAGGAAATTGTCGCTTCTTTTGATAAAGGAAAGGCTTCTATTGAAAAGCTTGATATCGCCGGTCCTGGTTTTATCAATTTCTATATGAACAATCAATATTTAACGAAGCTGATCCCGTCTGTACTGGAAGCGGGAGACGCGTATGGAGAAACAAACATCGGAAACGGCGAACGCGTTCAAGTGGAATTCGTATCTGCAAATCCGACGGGGGACCTTCACTTAGGCCACGCGCGCGGTGCGGCTGTCGGCGATTCCTTGTGCAATGTGCTTGCAAAAGCGGGTTACGATGTGAGCCGCGAATACTACATTAACGATGCTGGAAACCAGATTAACAACCTGGCGCTTTCTGTAGAAGTCCGTTACTTTGAAGCGCTTGGACTGGAAAAACCGATGCCGGAGGACGGCTACCGCGGTGAGGATATCATTTCAATCGGAAAGCGTCTCGCTGAGGAATACGGCGACCGTTTCGTCAACGAAGAAGAAAGCGAACGCCTCGCATTTTTCCGTGAGTACGGTTTGAAATACGAGCTGGAGAAGCTTCGCGTAGACTTGGAAAACTTCCGCGTGCCGTTTGACGTGTGGTATTCTGAAACATCACTGTACCAAAACGGAAAAATCGATAAGGCGCTGGACGCGCTGCGTGAGAAAGGCCATGTCTATGAGGAAGACGGTGCGACTTGGTTCCGTTCCACAACGTTCGGTGATGACAAAGACCGCGTACTGATCAAAAAGGACGGCACATACACATACCTGCTTCCTGATATCGCCTACCATAAGGACAAGCTTGACCGCGGCTTTGATAAGCTGGTCAACGTATGGGGCGCCGACCACCACGGCTACATCCCGCGTATGAAAGCGGCAATCGAAGCGCTTGGCTATGAAAAAGGAACGTTGGAAGTAGAAATCATTCAGCTCGTGCACCTTTACAAAAACGGCGAGAAAATGAAAATGAGCAAACGGACGGGGAAAGCGGTAACGATGCGCGACCTGATTGACGAAGTCGGCCTTGATGCCGTGCGTTATTTCTTCGCGATGCGCAGCGCTGATACGCATATGGATTTTGACTTGGATCTTGCTGTATCAACATCTAACGAAAACCCTGTGTATTATGCGCAATACGCACATGCCCGCATTTGCAGCATGCTTCGCCAAGGGGAAGAGCAAGGACTTAAGCCGGCGGCAGACCTTGATTTCAGCCCTATTCAATCAGAAAAAGAATATGATCTGCTGAAAACAATCGGCGGTTTCCCAGAGGCAGTGGCGGAAGCGGCGGAAAAACGAATTCCGCACCGTGTGACGAATTATATTTATGACTTGGCTTCAGCTCTGCACAGCTTCTACAATGCGGAGAAAGTCATCGACCCTGAAAACGAAGAGAAAAGCCGTGCGCGCTTAGCTTTAATGAAAGCAACGCAAATCACGCTGAACAACGCGCTTCAATTGATCGGCGTATCGGCTCCTGAAAAAATGTAATCAAGCTGAAAGGACAAAGCCAGAGGGCTTTGTCCTTTTTTGTTAAAAAATCGTGTGATATAGTTCACAATCTTCCTCGCCGAGTTTTTGTATGATAAGGCTGATTATTGAATCAGTGAAAGGGGCAAGCCGAATGATTAACCGTCAACACTTTCAATTATCGCTGCAGTCATTAAGCTTGGTGGCAGGGTTTATGGTTTGGGTGCTGATTTCGTCACTTATTTCCCAAATCACATTAGATATTCATTTGAGCAAAGGCGAAATTTCCTTGGTAACGGCCATACCCGTTATATTAGGATCGCTTCTCCGCGTTCCATTGGGATATTTGACCAACAGGTTTGGCGCGCGGATCATTTTTATGATCAGCTTTATATTGCTTTTATTCCCTGTATTTTGGATCAGTATTGCAGATTCCCTGTTTGATTTAATCGCGGGCGGTTTTTTCTTAGGGATTGGGGGAGCCGTTTTTTCCATTGGGGTTACATCTCTTCCGAAGTACTATCCTAAAGAAAAACATGGCGTTGTAAACGGTATTTACGGTGCCGGGAATATCGGAACCGCGATCACTACATTTGCAGCTCCCGTGATTGCTCAAGCGGCGGGGTGGAAAAGTACGGTGCAAATGTATATGGTTCTGCTGGCTTTATTTGCTTTGCTGCACTTTTTCTTCGGTGACCGGCTTGAGAAGAAAGTGAAGGTGTCCGTAAAAACTCAAATCAAAGCCGTTTACCGAAATCATGTGCTGTGGTTTCTGAGTCTCTTTTATTTTATTACGTTTGGCGCCTTTGTCGCTTTTACAATCTATCTGCCAAACTTTCTTGTTGAGCAGTTTGATCTGAGTCCTGCGGATGCCGGGCTGCGTACGGCAGGTTTTATTGCTGTATCCACGCTGCTCAGGCCGGCGGGCGGGTGGCTGGCTGATAAAGTGAGTCCGCTCCGCATCCTGATGTTTGTCTTTGCCGGCCTGACATTATCGGGCGTCATCCTGTCGTTTTCGCCGACGATCGGCATTTATGCCTTTGGGGCGTTAACGGTTGCGGTGTGCTCCGGGATTGGAAACGGGACGGTTTTTAAACTGGTTCCTTTCTATTTTTCTAAGCAGGCGGGAATCGCCAACGGAGTTGTGTCTGCCATGGGCGGATTAGGCGGCTTTTTCCCTCCGCTGATTCTGGCGAGTGTATTTCAGGCGACGGGACAATACGCCATCGGATTTATGGCGCTTTCGGAAGTCGCATTAGCAAGCTTTGTCATTGTCATATGGATGTATTGGCAGGAAAGAATGAAAACACACACAGAGAGAAGCGGGCACAGCGTAAACTGACGGGCCGCCGGCGATTTGGGAATTCACGAGATTGTAAGTTTTTTCTGAAAAGCGCAAATGAATTCACGTTACAATAGATACACAACGTGACTTTTCTTCGAGGTGAGCTCATGAACTTTCTCTCTGTTCGAACATCTGATAAGGATCTTATTTCCAGTGATCTTCATCAATTGCTGGAATCCATCAGCACAAAAAGAAAAATCGAAAAACACACATACATGTTTCGAGAAGGAATGGATGCAGAAGAGCTTTATCTGATTCAGTCAGGACTCATTGAAATCGGGAAGCTGACGGCTGACGGCAAAGACCTGACGCTTAGAATCTGTCAAAAAAATGATATTGTCGGTGAATTAACACTTTTCACAGAAGAACCGAGATATATGCTCAGTGCAAAAGTGCTGGAGGATGGCGAAGTGCTCGTCATCAATAAAAGCAGACTTGAAAAGGAACTTATCCACAACGGTGCTTTGACATTTGAATTTATGAAATGGATGAGCACCCATTTGCGCAAAATTCAATCCAAAATCAGAGACCTTCTTCTTCATGGTAAAAAAGGGGCGCTCTACTCCACCCTCATCCGCTTGTCAAACAGCTATGGGGTGAACCGGAGTGATGGCATTCTCATTAACATTGCCCTGACAAACCAGGATTTGGCAAAATTTTGCGCGGCTGCAAGAGAGAGCGTCAACCGCATGCTGGGGGATCTCCGCAAACAAGGGGTTATTTCAATAGAGGATTCCGGAAAGATTGTACTGCATCAGCGGGACTATTTACGGTGTGAGATTGAGTGCGAAAATTGCCCGTTAGAGATTTGTAATATTGATTAAGAGGAAACAAGGACAGCAATATGTCCTTGTTTTTATCTTGTTAGCCAAATACACATGATGGCGAAAAAGAAGCTCGCATTGACGATTTCAAGAATGCCGATCGTTTGAACAGGCCACTTCTTTCCATGAAAAAACCATGCACGCAAACTGCTGGGGATAAAGGCGAGAACGGCCCATCCACCTCCGAGAGCTGCGGAAAGTAAGGGGAGGATCAGGTGATAGCCCCACGACCAGTAAGCAAATACTCTATTATTCTTCTCCCGGATCACCGACTTCACATAAAATGAACTTCCGATAAAAAACAAAGCAGATTGTGCGAAAATAAACCATGCCCAGCCGTCAAGAGTCTCCGTCCCCAGCCAGCAGCTGGCGAGTCCGCCTGTACAAAAGAATAAGACGCCCGCAAAATCATTCAGCAGCGCTCGTTCATTTTTTTGCCGGGCATAATACACATGAATGAGAAACAGCGGCAGCAAAGAAAAGGCAAGCCAGATAAAAGACGGCTTATGGATGACGGCGGCAAGCAAAAAGCTGCAGGCTGGAAAACTGTAAAAAATTATCCACTTTTGATAGGGTTTGATTTGTTTCTTTTTTAATGCCAGCGTAACAGGATAAACAGCCAAATAAAGAAAAAGCCAGCCCAAAAATAGGGGGATATGCCAAAGAACCGCTCCTCCCTTCACCATACCGAGGCAAAACGGAATCAGCAGCATGGCCCAAGCGCCGTGCTGCTTCGGAATAAGCGCCTTCATCGAAACACTCCTTTCTTGTTTCATTATAAAAGCAAAAATACCGCCAATAAGTGACATTCATCATATCACTGTGAAATACATCACTGCTGTCATGGATCGGCCGGGCTACACTAAAGGTATCCTTAGCACAGGAGGCTTCCCTATGAATCAGTGTGACTATTTATTTTTTTTGAAACAACTTCCTATGTTTAATGAAGTGCCTCTATCCATTGTCGAAACATTGCTGAATAACGGGACGTTTATCCGCGGTTCATGTGATCAGGATCCATCTTTTCTCCATTCTCAATCCATTTATATTGTATTAAAAGGCAGTATTCGTTTTATTGACAGCAGGCTGCCTGAAGGGTCGCAAACCGTGGCGCTGTGGGAAAAAGGCGATGTGTTTCCCATTGATCAAAAAGGCGGGATGTTCTTATCTCCATTCATTTCAGTCCGAACATCCGAAGACATTCTTATGCTCAATATCCCTTTTTACATATTAAAGAAAATCATGTCCTATTATCCGCAGCTGCAAATGAATTTTCTGGTGATGCTCCAGCAAAATGTCTTTTTCTCTTATGAGCTGTTTTTGCGATACATGCATAGATCTCAGGACGAAAACGCTGAGCCCGATTCCTAAAAGGAACCGGGTTTTTTGTTCGGTATTTCCATTCCTTCTTCCTCATGTGAACTTTCTGTGAAAAAAGGGGAGTGTGTGACATAGTTCACAAGGAAACATCCTGCCTCTGTATATAGTGAATTTAGAATACCTGACTCGGAAGGAGTGAAATATTCATGAAAAAAAAGAAAATGAGTCCGTTGTTTAGGAGATTAAACTATTTCTCTCCTATTGAGCATCAATCAAATAAACATAGCCAAACAACCTATGAAGATCGTGATTGGGAGAATGTATACAGAAACAGATGGCAGTACGATAAGGTCGTCCGCTCCACCCACGGTGTCAACTGCACAGGGTCCTGCAGCTGGAATATATACGTGAAAAACGGCATCGTCACGTGGGAAGGGCAAAATTTGAATTATCCTTCAACAGGCCCGGATATGCCTGATTTCGAACCGAGAGGCTGTCCGCGGGGGGCCAGTTTTTCATGGTATATTTACAGCCCGCTCCGTGTGAAATATCCGTACGTGCGCAGTGTGCTGATCAATTTGTGGCGGGAAGCATTGCAGGCTCATCAAAACCCTTTGGAAGCATGGAAATCGATCGTTGAAAATCCGGATAAAGCGAAGTCCTATAAACAGGCGCGGGGAAAGGGCGGCTTTGTGCGCGCTGAATGGCCGGAGGTGCTGAAGCTGATTTCTGCTTCTTTGCTGTATACGGTTATAACATACGGCCCTGACCGGAATATCGGGTTTTCTCCGATTCCGGCTATGTCTATGATCAGCCATGCGTCAGGCTCGCGGTTTATGTCTTTGATTGGCGGCCCTATGCTCAGTTTCTATGATTGGTATGCGGATCTTCCCCCGGCATCCCCGCAAATCTGGGGCGACCAGACAGACGTCCCGGAAAGCAGTGATTGGTACAACTCAGGCTATATCATCACATGGGGCTCCAATGTGCCGTTAACGAGGACGCCGGATGCGCATTTTTTGGCAGAAGCCCGCTATAAAGGCGCTAAGGTCATCTCAATCAGCCCGGATTTCGCGGAATCCTCTAAATTTGCAGATGACTGGCTGAGCATCCGCCAAGGAACAGACGGCGCGCTTGCGATGGCGATGGGTCATGTGATCCTGCAGGAGTTTTACGTTAATCAGAAGACAGAGCGTTTCAAAGAGTATGCAAAGCAATATACGGATTTCCCGTTCTTTGTCACTCTAACTAAAGAGGATGGCGTGTATACGGCCGGGCGTTTTCTTCATGCAAAGGACATCGGGCGGCAGACAGAGCATGATCAGTGGAAGTCTGCGGTGTGGAATGAACGTACAAGCGCATTCGCGATCCCGCAAGGAACAATGGGCTCCCGCTGGGACGGCCAAAAGAAATGGAACCTGCACATGATAGATGAAGAAACAGGCGAATCGATTGAACCCCGGCTTTCGGTGCTCGGCATAGAGGACGAAATCGGCACGGTTCGAATCCCTTATTTCTCAAATGAGGGGAACAGAGTGCTTGAGCGAGATCTGCCTATAAAAAAACTGGCGCTGGACAATGAGGATGTGTATGTCACAACCGTATTTGACTTGATTTTGGCTAACTACGGCGTGAATCGGGGGATCGGGGCAAAATCAGCCTGCTCGTATGACGATCCTGAGCCGTTTACGCCAGCCTGGCAGGAGCAGGTGACAGGGATCAAAAAAGAGATGGTCATTAACATTGCCAGGGAATTTGCTCAAAATGCGATCGATACAGAGGGCCGGTCCATGATTATCGTAGGAGCGGGGATCAACCACTGGTTCAACTCAGACACGATCTACCGGGCGGTGTTAAATCTTGTTTTACTGGTAGGCGCCCAAGGCGTAAACGGCGGAGGCTGGGCTCATTATGTGGGACAGGAAAAACTCCGTCCTGCTGAAGGCTGGCAGACGATCGCCAACGCTAAGGATTGGGAGGGGGCGCCAAAGCTGCAAAACGGCACTTCCTTTTTCTATTTTGCGACTGACCAGTGGCGCTACGAGGATCAGCCGGTCAGTGACTTAGCATCTCCGATCGCGGCATCCTCCCGCTACAAGCATCACGCCGACTACAATGTGCTGGCGGCAAGACTCGGGTGGCTTCCGTCTTATCCGACATTTGATAAAAACGGAATTGACCTGTACAAAGAAGCTGAAAAAGCGGGAGCGAAGACAACAAAAGACGTTGCTGACTATGTGGCCCGCCAGCTTCAAGAGAAAAAACTGAAATTTGCCATTGAAGATCCTGACAATGAAGCGAATTTTCCGAGAAACCTGTTCGTGTGGAGGGCGAATCTGATCTCCAGTTCGGGAAAAGGGCATGAATATTTTCTCAAGCATCTCTTGGGAACGACGAACGGCTTGATGAATGACGACAGCGACAGTATCCGTCCTGAAGAAATCAAGTGGCGCGAGCAGGCACCGGAAGGAAAGCTCGATTTGTTAATCAATCTCGATTTCCGAATGGCCGGTACCGCCTTGTATTCCGATATCGTGCTTCCGGCGGCGACATGGTATGAAAAACACGATCTCAGCAGCACTGATATGCATCCGTTTATCCACCCCTTTGCCCCGGCTATTTCGGCTCCTTGGGAATCGAAGTCGGACTGGGATATTTTCAAGGCTTTATCAAAAGCCGTCTCCGATCTCGCGGAAGAAGTTGATATGAAGGCGGTAAAAGAAGCTGTCGCCGCACCGCTCCTCCATGACACGATGCAGGAAATGGCGCAGCCTCTCGGAAAAATCAAGGACTGGAGCAAAGGCGAATGCGAAGCCGTCCCGGGGAAAACAATGCCGAACATTCAAGTCGTTGAAAGGGACTACAAACAAATCTTTCATAAAATGACCGCGCTCGGCCCAAACGCCGCCTTAAAACCAAGCGGAACAAAAGGCATGAGCTGGTCGATTGCCGATGAATACGAATCACTCAAAAAAAGGCTGGGAGAAGTCACCTCAGACAGTGTCGCAAAGGGATGTCCGAATATAAGCGAGGCCAAGCAGGCGGCAGAAGCCGTTTTAACCCTTTCGTCCACGTCGAATGGAAAAGTTGCCGTAAAAGCATGGGAATCACTTGAAGATATCACCAATCTGAAGCTGAAAGATCTGGCTGAAGAGCGGGAGGAAGAATGCTTTACGTTCGAACAAATCACGGCTCAGCCCAAAACGGTGATCACATCTCCGGCATTTACAGGCTCGGAAAAAGGCGGGCGCAGGTATTCGCCGTTTACGACAAATGTGGAAAAATTAATCCCTTGGCGTACGCTGACAGGCAGACAATCCTATTATGTCGATCATGAGCTGATGATGGAGTTCGGGGAAACGATGGCGACCTTTAAACCGATCCTCCAGCATCGCCCTTTCTTAAGCAAACGGCCAGATCAAGAGGGCAAAGAAATCGTTCTCAATTATTTAACGCCGCATAATAAATGGTCCGTGCACAGCATGTATTTTGATTCCCTGCCGATGCTTACGCTATTCCGCGGCGGGCCGACAGTATGGATGAATAAAGATGATGCGGCAGATACGGATATCAAAGACAACGATTGGATTGAATGCTTTAACCGAAATGGTGTTGTCGTAGCCAGAGCGGTTCTGTCTCACCGGATACCAAAAGGAATGGCGTTTATGCACCATGCCCAAGACCGCCACATCAACGTGCCCGGCACAAAACTGACCAATAACCGCGGAGGCACCCATAACAGTCCGACAAGGATTCACGTTAAGCCGACACAGATGATCGGCGGCTATGCCCAGCTCAGCTACGGCTTTAACTACTATGGCCCTACGGGGAATCAGCGCGATCTGAATGTGGTCATCCGCAAGCTGAAGGAGGTCGATTGGCTTGAAGATTAAAGCGCAAATCGGAATGGTCATGAACTTAGATAAATGCATCGGCTGCCACACGTGCAGCGTGACCTGCAAAAACACATGGACAAACCGTTCCGGTGCCGAATATATGTATTTCAATAATGTAGAAACAAAGCCAGGTATCGGCTATCCGAAGCAATGGGAGGATCAGGACAAATATAAAGGCGGCTGGACCTTAAAAAAAGGAAAGCTCGAGCTGAAATCAGGCCCGAAAACCAACCGTCTTGCAAATCTTTTCTATAATCCGAATCAGCCAACCATTGATGATTACTACGAGCCTTGGAACTATGATTATGAAACGCTGACTAACAGTCCGCAGAAAAAACATCAGCCCGTAGCGCGGCCAAAATCGTCGCTGACAGGAGATTTCATGAATATTGAATGGGGGCCGAACTGGGAGGACGATCTGGCGGGCGGCCACATTACGGGGCTTGAAGATCCAAACGTGCAAAAGATGGAGGAATCGATCAAGACAGAATTCGATGAGGTTTTTATGATGTATCTGCCGCGCATTTGTGAGCACTGCATCAACCCGGCATGTGTCTCGTCCTGCCCGTCCGGCGCCATGTATAAACGCGAGGAAGACGGCATTGTGCTCGTGGATCAAAATGCCTGCCGTTCATGGAGATACTGTGTTTCATCCTGTCCTTATAAAAAAGTCTATTTTAACTGGCAAACGAACAAAGCGGAAAAATGCACACTCTGCTTTCCGCGTTTGGAGGCGGGACTGCCGACCATCTGTTCAGAGACATGTGTGGGGAGAATCCGTTATTTGGGCGTCATGCTGTATGACGCGGATAAGGTGGAGGAAGCGGCATCTGCAGAAAATGAAAAGGATCTCTATCATTCTCAATTAGAAGTGTTTCTTGATCCGAATGATCCCGAGGTTGCTAAACAAGCAAAAGAACAGGGCATCCCGACAGAATGGATAGAGGCTGCACAGCAATCGCCCATTTATAAGATGATCATCGACTGGAAAATCGCCCTGCCGCTTCATCCGGAATATCGGACATTGCCGATGGTTTGGTACATTCCTCCTTTGAGTCCGATCATGAATCTCTTTGAAGGAGAGGGAAGCCGGCAAACAGCGGAAGACATTTTTCCGGCTATCGACCAAATGAGGATTCCGATTGACTATTTGGCGCAGCTATTAACGGCCGGTGATACAAATCATATTCGGTCCACATTAAAGAAAATGTCTGTCATGCGCCAGTATATGAGAGCGGTCCAGACGAATAAATCCATCGACCCGGCACTGATCTCCAGTGTCGGCTTAACAGAACAGCAAATTGAAGACATGTATCGGCTGCTTGCGATCGCCAAATACGATGACCGATTTGTGATTCCGAGCAGCCACCGTGAAGACATTTCTGATTTATACGCTGAACAAGGGAGCTGCGGCTTATCATTTTCAGGCGGTCCCGGCTCTTGTATATAACCAAAGAAAAATGAGGTGTAACACGATGAACACCACAGACCGGCAAATCACATTCTCGGCTCTTTCCTATCTTCTTTCGTATCCGGATGAAGAGTGGAGAGCGGAACATCCCGAATGGGAAGATCTGATCAATGAAATCGAAAATCAGCATATCCGGGAGAAACTGCTTCACTTTGTAAAGTCATCAGCATGTTTTTCCCCGCAGGCCCTGATTGAACATTATGTATACACGTTTGACTTCGGGAAAAAAACGAATATGTATGTCACCTACTTTAACTCAGGCGAGCAAAGGGAACGCGGCATTGAATTGCTGCAGTTAAAGAACACTTATGAGCAATCCGGTTTCCTCCCGACAGACAAAGAGCTTCCTGATTACCTGCCGCTTATGCTGGAATTCGCCGCCATTGCGGAGATGAAGGAAGCCAAGAGCATATTTGAGAAGTATCTGTCTAATTTGCGGGAGCTGACATCCCGTTTAGATCAAAACCAAAGTTTATATGCCGTACTGCTGGATGCACTGCTTACCGCGCTTGAGGAAATCGGCTTGTGTGAAAGCAGCGAAGGAGCTGTTCGGACATGAGCGGGCAGATCCTGTGGGTCATCATGCCGTATATGGTATTGACGATATTTATCGGCGGGCATATTTACCGCTATCAGCACGACCAGTTTGGCTGGACCGCCAAATCAAGCGAACTGTTAGAAAAGAAAAAGCTTGCGGCGGGCAGCACGCTCTTTCATTGGGGGATGCTGTTTGTTATCGGCGGACACGTTATGGGCATTCTCATCCCCGAAGGTGTATATCGTGCAATCGGCATCACAGAACACGTGTATCACAAAATGGCGATTGGCGTCGGCTTGCCGGCGGGAATTGCTGCAGTAATTGGACTTTTCATCCTGACATACAGAAGGCTGTTTGACAAAAGAATCCGCAAAACCAGCTCGCCCTCCGATTTTCTCACGCTGTTTTTGCTGCTGTTTGTGATGGTCTCGGGCGTTGCAGCCACATTTCTCAACGTTGATTCGAAAGGATTCGATTACCGGACAACCGTCGGGCCGTGGTTCAGGCAGATCTTTTTGTTGAGGCCGGACGCTTCTTTAATGGAGAGTGTTCCGCTATGGTTTAAGCTTCATATTCTCATGGGATACGTCATTTTTATCATGTGGCCATTTACGAGATTGGTTCACGTGTTCAGCCTGCCGCTCAAATACCTGACCCGCAGCTATGTCGTGTATCGCAAGCGTTCGAAACAGCACATACAGCATCCGTAAAAACATCCCCCTTTGCCAAAAAGGGGGATTTCTCATCTTCTCTTCACATTATAGGAAAAAATAAAAACCTAAGATATTTTCTTACAAGACAATTGCTTGGCGGCAAGGAATACTGATATTTTTGTATTTGGAAATAACAATATATTCGAAAAAGGAGAGTGAAGAATGAAACGGATGTTCCTCATTTTAACTGCCTGCCTCATCACTAGCGCCGGGGTTCTGACGCTCAGACATTCTCATGTGTTAACCGGCGGCACAGCCGGCCTTTCTCTAAGCCTGACATACGTGTTTCATTCCTCGTTTGCTATGATCTTCTTTCTGGTTAATATCCCGTTTTATGTCTTCTCTTTTATCAGAATGGGTGCCAGCTTCACTTTATCCACCATATTTGCAGTAACAGCACTGACTCTTTTTACAAGCGCTGATCACTGGCTTCCGCCCGTCTCTTTTTCCCCGTTTGCCGGCGCGATTTGCGGCGGAGCATTGATCGGGTTCGGCCTGTCGCTCATGTTTTATCACCAGGCATCCCTTGGCGGCGCCAATATTCTCGCTTTATTTATGCAAAAGCGATACGGGTGGAATCCGGGAACGGTTAATTTCGCCTTCGATTTCGCCGTTGTGCTGGCCGGCATTTTTTCCGTCGGTGTGCAAAAAGGCCTCTGCTCCATCCTGTCCATTGCCATCACGGGATTGGCTGTCGGCTTCTTTAAGCATAAAATCAAAAGCAGCTACTCGCTGAAGCCAGATTTGCTTAAGAACTTTACTTCCGGCCAATCACAGGAAGCCTCCTCGTAAGCCTTTCCGCCCCGTGCGCGGAGAGGCTTTTTTCATAGAAAGGTTTAAAGGTTAGAAATAAGAGGAAATACGAAGGTAATCGGATCGGAATGGAGAGGGGACAAATGCTGAAAAGGAGACTGGAGTTTTTCTTTTTATATATCATGCTCATCGGGGCATACGTCATATGGGTTTTTCCGGTTTCCAGGCTTGAGTTTTACGGAGGATTGCTTTGCTATGCGGGCATTATTTTGTTCAGCATTTATTCGTTAATCCTTGAAAATCGAACGTCACAGCACACGCTGTTATGGATACATATTCTAGTCTTTTTTCCGATCGCGGGCTACATGTTTTATCTGTTTTCCGGACAGCTGTATGTAAAAGGAAAGCTGTTTAAAACAAAACGAATGTACAACAGGGAGAAGCTTCGAAAGCAGTTTGACATGGAGGAAACGCCTGAAGTAACCGGATTGAAGGACAATCAAGAAAGATTTTTTACCTATTCCATCAGGGCTTCACATATGAATATCAACACGAAAAGCAAGGTGAAGGTTTTGAAAAACGGGGAAGAAACCTTTCCTGATATTTTCAAAGCAATGCGGAAAGCGGAATCTTATCTGCATATCGAATACTACATGTTCAAATCGGACATGCTTGGCCGCGGCATGATGGAGATTATGATGGAAAAGGCGCGTCAGGGTGTCGAGGTGCGGTTTTTATATGACGCTGCGGGCAGCATCAAATTGGCAGGAAGAGATATTATGAAAATGAAAAAAGCGGGCGTGGACATCGTTCCTTTTTCTCCGCTGAAATACGGGTTCTTCAATCAGAAATTGAATTTTCGAAATCACCGTAAAATCGTGATCATAGACGGGAAAATCGGCTTTGTCGGCGGATTGAACGTCGGGAAGGAATATATCAGCCGAGACCCGATTATCGGTTTTTGGAGAGACACTCATCTGCGGCTGGAAGGAGAAATTGTGCAAACGCTTCACGCCATCTTTATGCTGGATTGGGAATATGTCTCTAATGAAGTGTTAATTGATCAAAAAGAATACAATACGCCAGTCCCCGTGGAGGGAGGAGGCATTTATCAAATTGTCGCGACAGGGCCTGACATGAAGGAAAGCATGAGTGACCTCTACTATGAAATGATTTCTACAGCGCAGAAATCTGTGTGGATCGCCACGCCTTATTTTGTCCCGAATGAATCCATCCGCACGGCTTTGAAAGCCGCGGCGACAAAAGGGGTTCAGGTGCGGATTATGGTGCCGGAGACGAATGACAGCTTTTTAACGCAATACGCGTCGAGATCGTATTTCCCTGAGCTGCTTCTAGAAGGGATTGAGGTGTATTCCTATCAAAAAGGCTTCATGCATCAAAAAGTGATAATCATTGACGGCGATCTCGCCTCAGTCGGAACCGCAAACATGGATATGCGCAGCTTTCAGCTCAATTTTGAAGTGAACGTTTTTTTCACGGATGCCGAAGCGATCCGCACCTTGGAAGACCATTTCGAAGAGGATATGCTGGAAAGTGAGAAGCTTAGCCCTGTCGGCTTTTATAAAAGAGGAATGGCCGACCGGACAAAGGAATCAGTTGCCCGTCTCTTTTCAAGTGTTCTGTAAGAAAAAAGAAATACTGTCTTTCAAAACAGCCAGTGTATAGTATAATTGAGAAATCTTATCAGTTATTAATGCATTGGGGGAAGATAGGGTGCTGCGGCAATTTTTTGCGTATTATAAACCATATAAAACATTGTTCTTTCTCGACTTTTTCTCGGCGATCGCAGGAGGCTTAATGGAGCTGAGTTTTCCTTTAATCGTCAATTATTTTATTGATACCTTGCTTCCGGGGAGAGACTGGGGCCTGATCATCGCGACCTCAATCGGATTGTTCGCGGTTTACGCGCTCAGCTCGGCTCTTCAATATGTCGTCACGTATTGGGGGCATATGCTCGGAATCAATATTGAAACCGATATGAGAAAGTCGCTATTTGACCATCTGCAAAAGCTGTCCTTCAAATTTTACGACAACAACAAGACGGGAACGTTAATGTCGAAGCTGACGAACGACTTAATGTACATCGGCGAAGTCGCCCATCACGGTCCAGAAGATTTGTTCATCGCCATTATGACGATTCTCGGGGCGTTCGGGGTTATGCTGTTTATCAACTGGCAGCTGGCATTGCTGACGTTTATTATCATGCCGATTGTCATTTGGCTTGCGCTTTACTTCAATAAAAAAATGACCAAAGCGTTTACGACGCTGAACAAGGATATCGGAGACTTCAGTGCGCGGGTAGAAAATAATATCGGCGGCATCCGGCTCGTTCAGGCGTTCGGCAATGAATCGTTTGAAAAAGAGCGCTTTGCTGTCAACAATCAGCGATTCCGCATCACTAAGCTGTCATCATATAAAATCATGGCGAAAAACGGCTCCATCAGCTATATGCTGACACGGTTTGTCACGCTGTTTGTCCTCTTGTGCGGTACGTGGTTTGTCATCCGAGGCTCCTTGTCATACGGAGAATTTGTGGCGTTTGTGCTATTAACGAATGTCCTGTTTCGGCCGATTGACAAAATTAACGCCATTATTGAAATGTATCCGCGGGGAATTGCCGGCTTTAAAAGCTACATGGAACTGATGGAGACGGAGCCGGATATTCAGGATTCTCCTGAGGCGAGAGACGTTTCCGGACTGAAAGGTGATATCCGCTATCAGCATGTTTCGTTTGGCTATGATGAGAATCAACATGTCCTTCATGACATTAACCTGACCATTCGGGCGGGGGAAACGGTAGCGTTTGTCGGTCCGTCCGGAGCGGGGAAATCAACACTTTGCAGTCTGCTTCCGCGCTTTTATGAAGCGTCAGAAGGCGACATTACCATTGACGGCATCAGCACTAAAGACATGACGCTGTCTTCTTTGCGCGGGCAGATTGGCGTTGTGCAGCAGGATGTTTTCTTATTCTCGGGCACACTGAGAGAGAATATTGCATATGGCCGTTTGGACGCATCGGAAGAGGAAATCTGGCAGGCTGTGAAGCAGGCTCACTTGGAAGAACTCGTCAATAACATGCCGGATGGATTGGACACTGTCATCGGAGAACGCGGCGTAAAACTTTCCGGCGGGCAAAAGCAGCGCCTTTCAATTGCGAGGATGTTCTTGAAAAATCCATCTATCCTGATTCTGGACGAGGCAACTTCCGCCCTTGATACGGAAACAGAAGCGGCGATCCAAAAGGCGCTTCAAGAATTGTCGGAGGGGCGCACGACGCTGGTGATCGCCCACAGACTGGCGACGATCAAACACGCGGACAGAATTGTCGTCGTGACAAAAAACGGTATCGAGGAACAAGGGCGGCATCAGGAACTGATCGAAGCCGGCGGTATTTACAGCAGACTGCATCATGCACAGTTCGGAGAGATGGTGCAGCAATAGGAGGAGAGTATGGATAGAAAAAATGTGCTGTACATAGCTGTTTCGTTAGACGGGATGATCGCGAGAGAGGATGGGAGCGTCGACTGGCTGGATGAATTTGAAGGCGAGGGTGATAACGGGTACAGTGAATTTTATCAGACTGTTGATACCGTCATATTAGGGCGGAGCACATACGAACACATCAAAATTCTCACACCCGTTTTTCCGTATCAGGATAAAACATGCTACGTGTTTACAGAAACGCCCGACAGCTATCATGATAAACACGTGATGTTTATCGATGAAGACATCAAAGCGTTCACCGGCCGCTTAAAACAGCAAAAAGGCGTAAACATCTGGATTGCGGGCGGGGCAGAGCTGGTGAATACCTTTATGAGAGAGGACGCCATCGACGAATACATCATCACTGTCATCCCGGTTGTATTGGGGAGCGGCATTCCGCTGTTTCATGAACAAAATACCGAAACAAAGCTGCGTTTAACCGATATGAAACGATTTGGACAGGCGGCGCAGCTGCATTATAAACGAGCATAAGAAAAAGGATAGACATCACTGTCTATCCTTTTTTATGTAAGTTAGAGCGCTTCTCTCTCAGCGGGCTCAATCATATTCTGAAACTTTTCAACCAGCTGAGACGCTTTTGTTCCTTCAACCACAATCAGATATTCTTTTTCGTTATGAGCCATACGGAACGTTTCCAGCTCGATTAAGCTTTTGATTTTGCACATCGTTTTCTTTGAGTAAATATAAACCTCGTGGCTTCCGGAATGGCACATTTTATATAGGTGAATCAAATTTCTTAAAGTAAATGCCTGTGCGGCTACTTTTAGAGACTTGATGTTTTTCATGTTCTTTCTCCTCCATTGATTCTTGTCTTATATAGCGTATGTTCCCAATGTGTACAAACTGTAAACCTGTTTTTGCACACTTATGATTTCCATTGCAGAGTGCCGCCGCCAATCCGTTTCACGCCGCGGATTGAGCTCAATTCATCCATCAGCCGGAGAAGCGCCTTGTCCTTCTGTTTCGCCTCGATCATAAAATCAATATTGGTTCCCCATTGCCTGAAGCGCTCCAAAAGCGGCAGCAAGAAGTTGGCGTCTACATATTCCGCATGGCTGCGCACCGCTTGCTCCGATTTTGGAGAGGAAAGATGGACCTTCGGCTGCAATCCGATCCGCTGCCATGTGTTGATCATCCGGGGCAGTGCTTCATTCAGGTCTGCATGATCATCCGAGTTTGCGTAAAAATGATGAAAATCAAAGACAAACGGAACATTCTCTTGTTCACAGACCTGAAGCGTCTCTTCCGTGGTGTACGTTTTATCGTCATTTTCCAGCGTCATCCGCTGTTTGATCTCTTTCGGAAGCATTTTCATGTTTTGATGAAATTGTTTCAGAGCGTTTTCTTTGTTTCCGTAAGCGCCGCCGATATGGATGTTGATAACTGAGCGGTCTGCAATCCCCATCGCTTCAAGCATGCGGTAGTGATAAGCCATATCGGTTACTGCATTTGCTGTAATGGATTCTTTAGGGCTAGTAAACAGGGTAAACTGGTTAGGATGAAAGCTTGTGCGCAGATTGTATTTTTTCACGAGCTCTCCAATCTCACGGAACTCCTTGCGAAACGGCGTCACAAAGTCCCACATCACGTCAGGATGAGTGGCCAGCGGCACAATTGAGCTGGAAAAACGGTACAATGGAATATCGTGGCCGATGATATAGTGAAGGGTTCTCATGGTATTGCGCAAGTTGGCTTTCGTCACAGCCAAAAGGGCTTCTTTTCTCTCATCCTCGGGCAGCTTTGAATAACGGGCGAATGTCAGTGTTTTGGCGGGAGACGCATCCCAAAGGCTCATCGCATTTGAGACGAACCCGAATCTGAAAATCATAGGAACTCTCCTTTATAGAAAATAAGATAATGCTTTACCGAGCCATTCCGCCGGTCGCTGCCTGAACGTGCGCTTTTTGAAATTTTCTTTTGTCAGCAGCTCCGACTTTTTAATATCCTCTTCAATCGTGGCATAGACTTCTTTTGTAAATGCAACATCATCAATTTCAACGTTTACCTCTTCATTTAAAAACAGGCTGCGCTGATCAAAATTGGCTGTGCCGATGATGCTGAAGTGATCGTCAATGATCAAGGCTTTCACATGATAAAACCCTTGGTAAAAACGGTAGATGAGACAGCCGGCATCCAGCAGGTCCGAATAATATGTAAAAGCAGCTTCTCTGACCAGCGGGTGATCTGATTTCATCGGCACAATCAATGTAACGTCTACACCGTTTTTTCTTGCTTTGACCAAAGCCTGCTGAAGCGGTTTAGTCGGAATATAATATGGCGTGCAAATCGTAATGCGCTCTTTCGCCTGTGCGATATTTGCCAAATACGTTTTTTCAAGAGAATAGCCGTCAGTCGCATAAATCTTATGAGGGATATTCCCTTGGGGAAGCTCAGGCCAAACATCCGGACCCAGTTCGGCTGATCCGGTATTTCGTTTCAGGTCGGCTGTAAAAAGCGTTTGAAGATCGCGGACACCTTCTCCCGTCATACGCAGATGATAATCCTCCCAATTGCCGAACTTCGCCTTTTTTCCAAGGTATTCCTCACCAATGTTAAACCCGCCGACATAGCCGACTTTTCCATCCATCACAGCAATTTTCCGGTGATTTCGTTTTTGTATATGAAAAAAGAAATAAGGGAAACGGGGCCGGTTCAGAAAATGAACGTGAACGCCGGCGTTTTTCATTGTCTCCAGCGCCGGTTTTTTAATTTTTTGGCTGCCCGACCAATCCAGAAGCAAATAAACCGATACGCCGGCCTGGGCTTTTGTTTTCAGCAGTGTGAACATATTGTGGCTGACCTCATCGTTTTTCATAATGAAAAACATCACGTGAACGGAAGAGACGGCATCGCGTATATCCTCCATCATCCGTTCAACAAGACCAGCGCCGCAGTGAATCAATTCGATATCACTTTTCTTTTTTGAAAAAACAGGCTCATACGCTTTCTTTCTGTATGCGGCGCGGCCCATAAAGATATCCAGCAGGATTAAAGCCAATAGTATGATGACAACGATGAGAATCACGAAAAATACCTTCATCCCGGCACTCCTTTCCGTAGTTGTAGGTAGTGTGCCCGAACAGCAGGAATTTAATTATTGACTGAACACTCATTCATTATTTATCATAAAGATAATCTAATACAGATTTTGGGGCAGGGGATCACGGTCTTCATCAGTAAAAAGGGGGAATTGGAATGAGCGGCTTTCTCATTGTCAATGCATTATTATTTCTGATTGTAACCGCTTACGCTGTTTATTTGTTTGTCTATTTGGTCAAAACAAGGCTTGCTTACATCAGGCTCGGCCAAAAGGAACAGTTCGATAAACGGATCAAGGAACGGCTTCAGGCCATATGGGTGAATGTATTCGGGCAGAAAAAACTGCTCAAGGACAAGAAAAGCGGCATCATTCACGTCATGTTTTTCTACGGCTTTATATTGGTTCAGTTCGGAGCGATTGACTTTATCATCAAAGGGCTGGTCCCGGATCGAAATCTGCCGCTTGGCCCGATCTATCCCGCCTTCACTTTTTTTCAGGAAATCGTTACGTTTCTGATCTTAATTGCGGTTGGCTGGGCATTTTACAGACGCTATATCGAAAAGCTCGTCAGGCTGAAACGAGGCTTTAAATCTGGACTTGTTCTCATTTTTATCGGCGGTTTAATGCTGACGGTTTTACTGGGGAACGCAATGAATCTGATCTGGCATGATCACGGGCTTTCTTGGAGCGAGCCGATCGCTTCAGGCATCGCGTTTTTGCTTGGGGGCGTCGGGGAGACGGGCGCCGCGGTGATTTTCTATATCGCATGGTGGGTGCATCTGCTGTTTTTACTGAGCTTTTTAGTGTATGTGCCGCAGTCAAAGCACGCTCATTTAATTGCCGGTCCTGCCAACGTCTTTTTCAACAGGCTTGAAGCGCCCGGAAAGCTCGAAAAAATTGATTTCACAGACGAAACGAAAGAAAGCTACGGAGCGGGAAAAATTGAGGATTTCAGGCAGTCCCAGTTGATTGATCTGTATGCGTGTGTCGAGTGCGGCCGCTGCACCAATATGTGCCCTGCGACAGGCACCGGAAAAATGCTGTCGCCGATGGATTTAATTTTACGCCTCAGGGACCACCTCACAGAAAAAGGCGCTGCTGTCACTTCGCGCTCGCCATGGGTGCCGGCTGCAGCATTCCGGCATACGAAAGGGAACCAGCTGGCTGCGGCAGCCTCAGGGAGCGGATCACAGGAAGCCGCCGCCGCGCTAGATTACAGTCCGAGCTTAATCGGCGATGTCATTACCGAAGAAGAAATTTGGGCCTGCACCACTTGCCGGAACTGTGAAGATCAGTGCCCCGTCATGAACGAGCATGTTGATAAAATCATTGACCTTCGCCGCTATCTCGTGCTGACTGAAGGGAAAATGGACAGTGACGCACAGCGGGCGATGACGAGTATTGAGCGGCAGGGAAATCCGTGGGGCCTCAACCGCAAGGAACGTGAAAATTGGCGCGACGCAGCCCCAGATGCAGATATTCCGACAGTAAAAGAATTAAAAAAAGAGGAAAAAGAATTCGAATATCTTTTTTGGGTCGGTTCCATGGGTTCATACGACAACAGAAGCCAAAAGATCGCCATCTCCTTTGCAAGACTGCTGAACCAAGCAGGTGCGACCTTTGCGATCCTCGGCAACAAAGAAAAAAATTCAGGGGATACCCCGCGCCGCCTCGGAAATGAATTTTTATTTCAAGAACTGGCCGAAAAGAATATCTCGGAATTTGAAAAAAATAATGTGGAAAAAATCGTTACGATTGATCCGCACGCATACAATTTATTTAAAAACGAATATCCTGATTTCGGCTTTGAAGGCGAAGTGTATCATCATACGGAAGTGCTGGCCGATCTGGTGAAGAGCGGGAAACTAAAACCGCAGCACCCAGTTCATGAAACGATCACCTTCCACGACTCGTGTTACTTGGGACGGTACAACGAAGTCTATGATCCGCCGAGAGAGATTTTAAAAGCCATTCCGGGTGTGCGGCTTATTGAAATGGAGAGAAACCGGGAAACCGGCATGTGCTGCGGAGCTGGCGGAGGCTTGATGTGGATGGAGGAAGAGTCAGGCAACAGGATTAATGTCGCCAGAACAGAGCAAGCGCTGGCAGTCAATCCGTCGGTAATCAGCTCCGGCTGTCCGTACTGCCTCACGATGCTTGGGGACGGCACAAAGGCAAAAGAAGCGGAAGATCGTGTCAAAACGTATGACGTCGCGGAGCTTCTGGCTCAATCTGTCTTGGGCGCTGATATGACAATGGGGGAAAAGCGATGAATTTTTCATTAACAGAAGAACACGAAATGATTCGGAAATTGGTTCGTGATTTTGCGAAGCATGAGGTTGCACCGACAGCGGCAGAACGTGACGAACAAGAACGCTTCGATCGTGACCTGTTTCGGGAAATGGCGGATTTAGGATTAACAGGGATTCCGTGGCCTGAAGCTTACGGCGGAATCGGAAGTGACTACCTGGCTTATGTCATAGCGGTGGAGGAACTGTCAAAAGTCTGCGCCTCCACCGGCGTGACGCTTTCAGCCCATATCTCGCTTTGCGGCTGGCCGCTGTTTGCATTTGGCACAGAAGAACAAAAGGCAGCGTACTTAACACAGCTGGCCCTTGGGCAGAAAATCGGGGCTTTCGCTTTGACTGAAGCAGGCTCCGGTTCAGACGCCGGCGGGATGAAAACAACCGCTGAGCGAATTGGTGATGACTATGTATTAAACGGATCAAAAGTGTTTATCACAAACGGCGGCGCCGCTGATATTTATATTGTGTTTGCAGTCACTGACGCTGAGAAAAAGAAAAAAGGCATTTCCGCTTTTATTGTAGAAAAGGATTTCGAAGGATTTTTGACAGGCAAGAAAGAAAAGAAACTAGGCATCCGTTCTTCTCCGACAACAGAGATCATCTTCGAAGACTGTGTCGTTCCCGCAGAAAATCGTCTCGGTGAAGAAGGAGAAGGCTTCAAAATCGCGATGAAGACGCTTGACGGAGGAAGAAACGGCATTGCGGCGCAGGCTGTTGGCATCGCTCAGGGAGCGCTTGATGCGGCGCTTCAATACGCAAAAGAAAGAAAACAGTTCGGCAAATCGATTGCCGAGCAGCAGGGCATAGCTTTTAAACTTGCAGATATGGCGACAATGATAGAAGCTTCAAGGCTACTGACCTACCAGGCCGCATGGCTGGAGTCGTCAGGCCTTCCGTATGGAAAAGCCTCCGCTATGTCCAAACTGCTGGCGGGGGATACGGCGATGAAGGTGACGACCGAAGCTGTGCAGATTTTCGGCGGCTACGGCTATACGAAGGATTATCCGGTTGAACGCTATATGCGCGACGCGAAAATTACGCAAATCTACGAAGGCACCCAAGAAATTCAAAGGCTGGTTATCTCCAGAATGCTCGCAGAATAAGGCAAAACATCTATCAGTCGGATCACTCTTGTAAAATTATTTAAATTAACGCTGTTAAGGGTAGCATATTCTGTTTTATTTTGTTTATAATGAGAGGTATGGTTTGTATAAGAACGATACAATATCGCTTTCATTATTGATAAAACAGATACATATAAGTAATAGAAAGGGAGTGTCCGACCTTGGGTATCAAACAATATTCACAGGAACAGCTAAAGGAAATGGCTTTAGTTGAAATCGCTCACGAATTATTTGAAGATCATAAAAAACCAGTTCCTTTTCAGGAGCTTTTAAATGAAATTGCATCATTGCTCGGCGTAAAAAAAGAAGAGCTTGGAGACCGCGTCGCACAATTTTATACAGATTTAAACATTGACGGCCGCTTCTTGGCGCTCTCTGACCAGACTTGGGGCCTTCGCAGCTGGTATCCGTACGATCAGCTTGATGAAGAAACACAGCCGACAGTTAAGGCGAAAAAGAAAAAAGCGAAAAAAGCTGTTGAAGAAGATCTTGATCTTGATGAATTTGAAGAGGTTGACGAAGACGAGCTCGATTTGGCTGAGGTTGAGGAAGAGCTTGATCTCGATGCTGATGAGTTTGACGATATCGATGAAGATGACGACGAAGACGAGCTCGAAATTGATGATGATCTCATTGATGACGATGAAGAAGAAGATGAAGATGAAGATGACTATGATGAAGGCGATGAGGATAAAAAATAGTAAAAGAATTTCATCCTCAAATCGATCTTGACTTTCATAGTCGAACTATGTAGTATGTATTTTGGGCTCTTCAAAAACGAAGAGAGAACATAGAACGTTATGCTCCCTTTCAAGAAATTGAAAGGGAGCTTTCTTATTTTCACCCCTCATTTTTCTTATAAATCATTTAAAAGGCTAAATGATTTCCTATAAAACGGTACATTTTAAGAAATGTAGCTTAGAGCGAAGAGAGGAGCAAACGAAATGACGAAATATATTTTTGTAACCGGGGGAGTCGTATCCTCACTTGGAAAGGGTATTGTAGCAGCTTCATTAGGGCGTTTGCTGAAAAACCGCGGACTGAACGTCACAATTCAAAAATTCGATCCATACATCAACGTCGATCCGGGAACAATGAGCCCGTACCAGCACGGTGAAGTATTCGTAACAGATGACGGCGCTGAAACAGACTTAGACCTGGGCCACTATGAGCGTTTTATCGACATCAACCTGAATAAATTCAGCAACGTAACAACAGGTAAAATCTATTCAACAGTTCTTAAAAAAGAACGACGCGGCGATTACCTCGGCGGAACAGTGCAGGTTATTCCGCACATCACAAATGAATTGAAAGACCGCGTATATCGCGCGGGTAAAGAAACAAACGCGGATGTCGTGATTACAGAAATCGGCGGTACTGTCGGAGACATCGAATCTCTGCCATTCCTTGAAGCGATCCGCCAAATGAAGAGTGACATCGGCCGTGAAAACGTGATGTACATCCACTGTACACTTGTGCCTTACATTAAAGCTGCCGGCGAACTGAAAACAAAACCGACACAGCACAGCGTAAAAGAATTAAGAAGCCTGGGCATTCAGCCAAACATTATCGTTGTTCGTACAGAAATGCCGATTTCTCAAGATATGAAGGACAAAATCGCATTATTCTGCGACATCGATACAAAAGCGGTTATTGAATGTGAAGATGCGGACAACCTCTATTCCATTCCGCTTGAGCTTCAAAAACAAGGACTTGATAAGCTTGTTTGCCAGCACATGCAGCTGGAATGCAAAGAAGCGGAAATGTCCGAGTGGAAAGAGCTTGTGAACAAGGTCAGCAACCTGTCTCAAACGACCACAATCGGACTTGTCGGAAAATATGTTGAGCTTCCTGACGCTTACATCTCTGTCGTTGAATCACTTCGCCACGCGGGCTACGCGTTTGACACAGATGTAAAAGTGAAATGGATTAACGCTGAGGAAGTAACAGAAAGCAACATCGGAGAGCTTACTAGCGGCACAGACGGTATTATCGTACCGGGCGGCTTCGGTGACCGCGGTGTTGAAGGTAAAATCATTGCGACAAAACATGCCCGCGAAAACAAGATTCCGTTCTTGGGCATTTGCTTAGGCATGCAGGTTGCATCTATTGAGTATGCCCGAAACGTATTAGGCTTAAAAGGCGCTCACTCTGCGGAAATTGATCCGTCAACTCAATACCCGATCATCGACCTTCTTCCTGAACAGAAGGATGTTGAAGATCTTGGAGGAACACTTCGTCTCGGCCTTTACCCTTGTAAGCTTGAAGAGGGCACGAAAGCATTTGAAGTGTATCAGGATGAAGTGGTGTACGAGCGTCACCGCCACCGTTATGAATTCAACAACGAATTCAGACAGCAAATGGAAGACCAAGGCTTCGTATTCTCAGGCACCAGCCCGGACGGACGCCTTGTTGAAATTATCGAGCTGAAAGACCATCCTTGGTTCGTGGCTTCTCAGTTCCACCCAGAGTTCAAGTCAAGACCGACAAGACCTCAGCCATTATTTAAAGGCTTTATCGGAGCGTCTGTTGAAGCTGCAAATCAGAAGTAATAAAAAAAGACTTGCCGTTTGTCAAAAGCGGACAAGTCTTTTTTATTTGTTTCCGGCAAGATACAGCATGTACAATAAGTGATTATGCATACTCTTGCAGAATTTCTTTTAATGTAAATGATAGAGCATGGTAGACATACAATGCTGTCATTAATGAAGGGAAGCCGTAACGGGTGCCGTCTTCATCGGGAACGAGCGGCATTTTCAGCTTCGAATCAATATGCACATCGCAATATTGTTCGATTCCGGCGCTGTCTTTGGCTGCCGGCGATACGCAAACGACTCCCGCGCCTTTTTCATAAAGCTCTTTCGCGAGCGCCTGTTCTTCATCTGTAACTGTCCCTGAGCAAAACATCAGCACCCTGTCGCTTTCTGTCACTTCATCCGCGTTGGCGGGAAACGCTTTGACGGAAGGAAGCGGCTCTTTGCTTTCGGTAGCCTCATATAAGACGCCCTGAAGCTCATTTGCCCCGTATATATATATGGAATGCCCGCTGACCACCGCTTGAGCAAGCAATCGCGCCCCATCTTCAATCGCGTCAGATTCCTTATCCTGAATGCGGGAAAAAATACCTGTTAACTGTGTCGTAAATATTTTCAACATAAGTGAATCCTCCTTTATAACGTACAATAACAGTATACAACAAAAGAGAAAATGCTCAGAAAATGTCGTAAAGTAGACTATTATAATTAAAGGAAATAGGAAAATCAAACAGAATACATAAACTACTGCTTACTTTTGACGAAAATCATAATATTGGGGTGTAAAATGATGAATGAAAAAATTTTAATCGTTGATGATCAATACGGAATACGTATTTTGCTTAACGAAGTGTTCAATAAAGAGGGCTATCAGACATTTCAGGCTGCGAACGGCCTTCAAGCGCTTGATATTGTGACAAAAGAACGTCCGGACCTTGTCCTTCTGGATATGAAAATTCCCGGCATGGACGGAATCGAAATCTTAAAACGGATGAAAGTCATTGACGAAAACATCCGCGTGATCATCATGACGGCTTACGGAGAACTCGATATGATCCAGGAATCAAAGGAACTGGGCGCATTGACGCACTTTGCGAAGCCGTTTGACATCGACGAAATCAGAGACGCCGTCAAAAAATATCTGCCCCTGAAGTCTAACTGACAAAAAGAAGAAACAATTGAATGAGCTCATTGTGTTGCCGATTTGTCGAAAAGTTGGTATTCTAGTTATGGAGAAAAAGCGATCTGAGTATTTACATATGACAGCAAATTATGGGTCATGCTAGGGTGGAAAGCTTTTTTCGCTAGAAGACAATCAGGCTACATAAGGAGGACATTCGACATGCCTTTAGTTTCAATGACGGAAATGTTGAATACAGCTAAAGAAAAAGGTTATGCTGTAGGACAATTTAACTTAAACAACCTTGAGTTTACTCAAGCGATTTTACAAGCAGCTGAAGAAGAAAAATCTCCAGTGATCCTTGGTGTTTCCGAAGGTGCGGGACGCTACATGGGCGGCTTCAAAACAGTCGTAGCTATGGTAAAAGCACTAATGGAAGAGTACAAAGTGACAGTTCCTGTTGCGATCCACTTAGACCACGGTTCAAGCTTTGAATCTTGTGCGAAAGCGATTCATGCAGGTTTCACATCTGTAATGATCGACGCTTCTCACCATCCATTTGAAGAAAACGTAGCAACAACTTCTAAAGTTGTTGAGCTTGCTCATTTCCACGGTGTATCTGTAGAAGCTGAGCTAGGAACAGTCGGCGGACAAGAAGACGACGTTATCGCTGAAGGCGTAATCTACGCTGATCCTAAAGAGTGCCAAGAGCTTGTTGAGCGCACTGGCATCGACTGCCTTGCACCTGCATTAGGTTCTGTTCACGGCCCTTACAAAGGTGAGCCAAACCTTGGCTTCAAAGAAATGGAAGAGATCGGAAATTCAACTGGTCTTCCGCTCGTTCTTCACGGCGGTACTGGAATTCCGACTGCTGACATCAAAAAATCAATCTCACTTGGTACAGCTAAAATCAACGTAAATACTGAAAACCAAATCTCTTCTGCAAAAGCTGTTCGCGAAACGTTGGCAGCTAAGCCTGACGAGTACGATCCTCGTAAATACCTTGGACCTGCTCGCGAAGCGATTAAAGAAACTGTTATCGGTAAAATGCGTGAATTTGGTTCTTCAAACCAAGCTTAATTCAATTGGAACTTTTTATAGCCGCCTGACAGCTTGACAGGCGGTTTTCCGTCTATCTTTAGAAAGCGCAATCATATTCACAGTTCTGAAAATTCTTACTCAGGGAGGCTTTTTGTAAATGTTATTTTTTATTGATACAGCCAATATCGATGAGATTAAAGAAGCGTATGAATTAGGAGTTCTTGCCGGTGTAACAACGAATCCTAGTTTAGTAGCAAAAGAAGCTAACGTATCATTCCATGACCGCCTTCGTGAAATCACAGAAGTCGTTCCGGGCTCTGTAAGCGCGGAGGTTATTTCTCTGAAAGCTGAGGAAATGATCGAGGAAGGAAAAGAACTGGCGAAAATCGCTCCGAACATCACGGTGAAAATCCCGATGACGGCTGACGGTTTAAAAGCCGTAAAAGCACTTACTGACTTAAACATCAAAACAAATGTCACATTGATCTTCAATGCAAACCAAGCGCTTCTTGCTGCAAGAGCGGGCGCTACATATGTATCTCCATTCTTAGGCCGCTTAGATGATATCGGCCATAACGGGCTTGACCTGATTTCAGAAGTCAAGCAGATTTTTGATATCCACGGGCTTGATACGCAAATCATTGCGGCGTCAATCCGCCATCCTCAGCATGTAACTGAAGCTGCATTAAGAGGGGCTCATATCGGCACAATGCCGCTTAAAGTCATTTATCAGCTGACAAAGCACCCGTTAACAGACAAAGGAATCGAACAATTCCTGGCAGACTGGAACAAGTAATTCAAGCGGCGGCAAACAGAGTGTAGTGTCTGTTTGCCGCGGCCTTTGCTTTTCACCGTCCTGATCCAGCGGACCTTCAGATGCACGCCGCTTACAGAGAAGGAATCATTGGGCTGCAGAAGCTGATATCGGAATGAGGGTTGCGTGCTGCTTTTGCCGGATGACGAAGATGTCTCTTTAGCCGGCGGGTCTCTGTCGATTTTTTGAAACCTATGCCCCCGCAAAGCTTCGCTATTTTCTTCCTGATATTTTACAATGTGTTGTATTCTTTCTCTTCGAATTGGCTAGATTTTGGACATGAGCTTTATTTGCAGAGACAGAATAAAATGCCATTTTATTTAGCTCCGCAGCTATCTTCTTATGGAAGGAGACTATCATGGAAAAGTTGAATATTGCCGGCGGTGACTCGTTAAACGGTACAGTACACATCAGCGGCGCTAAAAACAGTGCTGTTGCATTAATACCAGCAACCATTTTGGCAAATTCCGAGGTGACAATAGAAGGGCTTCCTGAGATTTCAGATATTGAAACGCTGCGTGACCTGTTACAGGAAATCGGCGGCAATGTGCATTTTGAGAATGGGGATATGATTGTAGACCCCACATCAATGATCAGCATGCCGCTTCCTAACGGAAAAGTGAAAAAACTGCGCGCGTCGTATTATTTAATGGGGGCGATGCTCGGCCGCTTTAAACAGGCCGTCATCGGATTGCCTGGTGGCTGCCACCTGGGCCCCCGTCCGATTGACCAGCACATCAAGGGCTTCGAAGCGCTCGGAGCTGAAGTGACCAATGAACAGGGCGCGATTTATTTGCGCGCTGAAAGGCTGAGAGGCGCACGTATATATTTAGATGTCGTAAGCGTCGGGGCAACGATTAACATTATGCTTGCGGCTGTTTTGGCAGAAGGGAAAACCATCATCGAAAACGCTGCGAAAGAGCCGGAGATTATTGATGTCGCGACGCTGCTCACAAGCATGGGCGCAAAAATCAAAGGCGCTGGAACCAACGTAATCCGAATCGATGGCGTAAAGGAACTGCACGGCTGCAAACATACGATCATCCCGGACAGAATTGAGGCCGGAACATTTATGATTGCCGGTGCTGCGATGGGCAAAGAGGTCATCATCGATAATGTAATCCCGACACACCTTGAGTCCTTAACAGCAAAGCTGAGAGAAATGGGCTTTCACATTGAGACAAGCGACGACCAGCTGCTTATTGTCGGCGGGCAGAAAAACCTAAAGCCGGTTGATGTAAAAACCCTAGTATACCCGGGCTTTCCGACTGATTTGCAGCAGCCGATGACAGCGCTTTTGACGAGAGCAAAAGGGACAAGCGTCGTAACTGACACCATCTATTCGGCGAGATTCAAGCATATTGATGAGCTGAGACGAATGGGCGCTAATATGAAGGTAGAGGGCAGATCCGCAATCATAACGGGACCTGTCGACCTTCAAGGCGCTAAGGTCAAGGCGAGCGATCTGCGGGCCGGAGCCTGTTTAGTGGTTGCCGGGCTGATGGCCGACGGCGTCACGGAAATTACAGGTCTGGAGCATATTGATCGCGGATACAGCAGCCTTGAGAAAAAACTCGAGGGTCTGGGAGCCACAATCTGGCGCGAGAGAATGACTGATGAAGAGATAGAACAGCTGCAAAATTCTTAATTGGTTATTTGCGAGAGGAGATCGTGTTGAGATGGAAAGAAGTTTATCAATGGAATTGGTTCGTGTGACTGAAGCTGCGGCATTAGCATCTGCAAGATGGATGGGCCGGGGAAAAAAAGACGAGGCTGATGAAGCAGCAACAAGCGCAATGAGAGACGTTTTTGATACAGTTCCGATGAAAGGAACTGTTGTGATCGGAGAAGGGGAAATGGACGAAGCGCCGATGCTTTATATCGGGGAAAAACTCGGAAACGGGTACGGTCCGCGTGTCGATGTCGCCGTTGATCCTCTCGAAGGCACAAACATTTTGGCAAGCGGCGGCTGGAATGCGCTGACGGTTATTGCAGTTGCGGACCACGGCACGCTTTTAAACGCTCCAGATATGTATATGCAGAAAATCGCAGTCGGTCCGGAAGCGGTGGGCTGCATTGATATTGAAGCTCCAGTCATTGATAACCTTAAAGCTGTAGCAAAAGCGAAAAACAAAGACGTCGAGGACGTCGTTGCCACCATTTTAAACCGTGATAGACACGAAAAAATCATTTCCGAGCTTCGCGAGGCCGGCGCCAGAATCAAACTGATCAATGACGGGGATGTCGCAGGCGCCATCAACACGGCTTTCGACCACACAGGCGTAGACATCCTGTTCGGATCAGGCGGAGCTCCTGAAGGCGTCCTATCTGCTGTAGCGTTAAAAGCGCTGGGCGGAGAAATTATCGGTAAACTTCTTCCGCAAAGCGAGGAAGAAATCATACGCTGCAACAAAATGGGCCTTGATTTAAGCAAAGTGCTGCGTATGGAAGACCTTGTGAGAGGCGATGACGCGATTTTTGCGGCTACCGGCGTAACTGACGGCGAGCTGTTAAAAGGCGTTCAATTCAAAGGGTCTGTCGGCACGACTGAAAGCTTGGTCATCCGTGCGAAGTCAGGAACTGTCCGTTTCGTTGACGGCAGACACAGCCTGAAGAAAAAACCAAATCTCGTAATCCGTCCATAACAAAGAGAAAAAGCGGGTGTTGACCCGCTTTTCTTTTGCAAAAAAGAGACAACCCTATCAATTGCGTGTCAAAACCTTATTTCAGTTGAATAATTGTTTGAAATAAGGTAAAAATAAAGAGTGCTGCGATTTTTAACTGCGTAATTCCTTCTTTTAAGCACTAGGAAAGTTTCAATTTCTACCGCATACAGACGATATAAGTATTGATCTTCTCATGTTTTTGTCCTCGCTTCCTTCAAAACTCATTAAGACAATCCTTTTAACAAAAGCGCCGATCATGGGTGGAAGTGTTACCGATAGAAGTTCCTTTATGTTAAAAAAAGAATGTGCTTTGGCGGATGTTGTGCAAAAGCAGCAGATTACATGTGTAAAGTAAGATATTGACTATGAAAAGCGTGGTGTTTTTTATGAAAGACGTATCTATTTCCTCTTTGGAAAATATGAAATTGAAAGAGCTATATGAACTTGCAAGACATTATAAAATCTCCTACTACAGCAAACTGACAAAAAAAGAGCTGATTTTCGCTATTCTGAAAGCGAATGCAGAGCAGGAAGATCTTCTGTTTATGGAAGGTGTTCTTGAGATCATCCAATCAGAGGGATTTGGCTTCCTGAGACCGATCAACTATTCTCCAAGCTCTGAAGACATTTACATCTCAGCTTCACAAATCCGCCGTTTCGATTTACGGAACGGAGACAAAGTATCAGGCAAGGTTCGCCCGCCAAAAGAAAACGAGCGCTATTATGGACTTTTGCACGTTGAAGCGGTAAATGGAGATGATCCGGAATCGGCAAAAGAGCGTGTTCACTTCCCAGCCCTTACTCCGCTTTATCCAGACCGCCATATGGTGCTCGAGACAAAACCGAATTTCTTGTCTACAAGAATTATGGACATGATGGCGCCGGTAGGCTTTGGCCAGCGCGGTTTGATTGTTGCGCCGCCGAAAGCCGGGAAAACGATGCTGCTGAAGGAAATCGCCAACAGCATTACAGCGAACCAGCCTGAAGCAGAGCTGATTGTGCTGTTGATCGACGAAAGACCAGAAGAGGTTACAGACATTGAGCGTTCTGTTGCTGGGGATGTCGTCAGCTCAACGTTTGATGAAGTGCCGGAAAACCATATCAAAGTAGCCGAGCTTGTGCTTGAACGCGCTATGCGCCTCGTTGAACACAAGAAAGACGTCATTATCCTGATGGACAGTATCACACGTCTGGCCCGCGCCTACAACTTAGTGATTCCGCCGAGCGGAAGAACACTTTCCGGAGGGATTGACCCGGCAGCGTTCCATCGTCCGAAGCGTTTCTTCGGGGCGGCGAGAAATATCGAAGAGGGCGGAAGCTTAACGATCCTCGCCACTGCTCTTGTTGATACAGGATCCCGTATGGATGATGTAATCTATGAAGAATTCAAAGGAACGGGCAACATGGAGCTTCATCTTGACCGCTCTCTGGCAGAACGCCGCATCTTCCCTGCCATCGATATTCGCCGTTCTGGAACGCGTAAGGAAGAGCTGCTTGTGCCTAAAGAGCATCTTGACCGTTTATGGTCTATCCGCAAAACGATGTCAGATTCGCCTGATTTCGCGGAGAAATTCATGAGAAAAATGAAAAAGACTAAAACAAACCAGGAATTTTTCGATATTCTCAATCAAGAATGGAAACAGGCAAATCTATCATCCGCCAGACGATAAAATCTATTTGCAAAAGAAGTAAATCACTGATATAATTTTCTCATATGCGTTTCGGACAATGCTCCGAAATAATAACTCTGTTTCCACATGGGATTCAGGGCGGAAGGAGATGGATACAATGAAAGCAGGAATTCATCCTAATTTCAAAAAAGCAACAGTTAAATGCGCTTGCGGAAATGAATTTGAAACAGGCTCAGTAAAAGAAGAGGTACGCGTTGAGATTTGCTCTGAATGCCACCCATTCTACACTGGCCGTCAAAAATTCGCTTCTGCTGATGGTCGTGTTGATCGCTTTAATAAAAAATACGGTCTTAAGTAATAATAGATTTCTCAACAGGCAAGAAGCACTTCTTGCCTGTTTTTTATATTGTCAAAAACACAGCTGGCAGAGAGAGGGGAGCAGAGCCAATGTACATAATGAAGCAAAGCGGGTGGCTGGAGCTGATTTGCGGCAGCATGTTCTCGGGAAAATCTGAAGAGCTGATCAGAAGAGTAAAGAGAGCAACTTATGCCAAGCAGGAGGTCAGGGTCTTTAAACCTGTGATTGACAATCGATACAGCGAGGATGCTGTTGTTTCCCATAATGGAACATCTATGACGAGCTATGCCATTTCTTCGGCTGAGGACATTTGGAATCATATCAGTGAGAGCACGGATGTGATTGCAGTGGACGAGGTTCAATTCTTCGATCGGTCAATCATTGGTGTTTTATCGTCTCTTGCCGATAAAGGCTACCGTGTGATCGCAGCGGGCCTTGATATGGATTTCAGAGGAGAGCCGTTCGGCGTTGTGCCGGATATTATGGCTATCGCTGAAAGTGTGACGAAGCTGCAGGCCGTCTGTTCCGTCTGCGGATCACCGGCAAGCAGAACACAGCGGCTCATTGACGGAAAGCCGGCTTCTTATGATGATCCGGTCATTCTGGTGGGTGCGTCCGAATCCTATGAAGCAAGATGCAGACATCATCACGAAGTCCCGGGAAAATCTAAAAACTAATACAAAACATGGGTAAAAAGATAGAAAGCACCGGCCGAAAAGCTGGTGTTTTTTTATATATTCTGATAACAATCAATTAAAAAATTTAATTAAGTGTATTAAAAAATTAAGTAATTTTCTTCCCTTGAATTTTGATTTTGACAGGCATAAAATAACTAACGTAATGTAAATAGTTTTGAGACATTGTTCGAATAATTGTCACAAAGTCGCATAAAGATCATGATCGGTTATTTTTAGATGAGTTATTACTTAACTTGGTTAACTATTTCAAGAAAGAAGGAGATTTGCTTGAATAACATTAAAAAAACTAAGGAAGGCCATTTAGAAACAACATTAAGAGGAAAAGAAGTTTTATCTATTCCTACTTTAAATAAAGGTGTTGCTTTTACATTAGAAGAAAGACAAGAACTTGGCTTAGAAGGACTTCTTCCGCCAACTGTACTTTCTCTTGATCAACAAGCAAAACGCGCATACGAGCAATTTAAAGCTCAGCCAGACCGCCTTCGTCAAAATGTTTACTTAAATGATCTTGCTAACCGCAATGAAGTTCTTTTCTATAAATTGCTGCAAAATCACCTTCGTGAAATGCTCCCTGTTGTGTACACACCAACAGTTGGTGAAGCAATTCAAGAATACAGCCATGAATACAGAAGACCTCAAGGTATCTACTTGTCAATCGACAACATTGACGGCATTGAAAAGGCTTTTGAAAACCTTCATGCGACAGCAGGCGATATTGATCTTATCGTTGCAACTGACTCTGAAAGTATCCTTGGTATCGGTGATTGGGGAGTAGGCGGTATTAACATCGCTATCGGTAAATTGGCTGTTTACACTGCTGCAGCTGGTATTGACCCTAGCCGTGTTATCCCTGTAGTGCTTGATGTCGGTACAAACAACGAAAAACTTTTAAATGATCCTTTATACATTGGTAACCATCATGAACGTATTTCTGATGAACGTTATGAAGAATTCGTTGATGCGTATGTAAAAGCTGCGCTTAAATTCTTCCCTAAAGCGCTTCTTCACTGGGAAGACTTTGGCAACAAAAACGCGCGCAATATCATGAAAAAATACAACAACGAAATCCTGACATTCAACGATGATATTCAAGGTACAGGCGCAATTACACTTGCTGGTGTGCTTGCTGCTATGAAGAAAACAGGCGCATCTATTAAAGATCAGCGTGTAGTTGTCTTCGGTGCAGGTTCAGCTGGTATCGGTATTGCTGACCAAATACGTGACACAATGGTGCTTGCTGGATTATCTGAAGAAGAAGCAAACAAAGCGTTCTTCACACTTGATTACAGAGGCCTGTTAACAGACGATATGGAAGGCATCCTTGATTTCCAAAAACCTTACCTTCGCAGTGCAGCAGAAGTGAAAGACTGGAAACGTGATGAAAAAGGCCAAATTTCATTCGATGAAGTGGTTCGCCAAGCAAAACCAACGATCTTAATCGGTACTTCAGGGGTTTCAGGAGCGTTCACAGAGGAAATTGTGAAAGAGATGGCATCTCACGTAGACCGTCCGGTGATCATGCCGATGTCTAACCCGACTCACCTTGCAGAAGCTGTTCCTGAAGATCTGTTCAAATGGACTGACGGAAAAGTGCTTGTAGCAACAGGAAGCCCATTTGACAATGTCGAGTACAATGGCGTTTCTTATGAAATCGGACAATCTAACAACGCATTCGCATTCCCTGGTCTTGGCCTTGGTTCAATCGTAGCTGAAGCGCGTGTTATTACGCCTGCTATGTTTGCTGCAACAGCTGATGCGATTGCTGAAATGGTTGATTTTGAAACACCTGGAGCTGGATTGCTTCCAAGCATCGACAAGCTTCAAGAAGTATCTATTCAAGTTGCCATTGCTGTAGCTGAAGCAGCGATCAAAGACGGCGTAGCAAATCGTCAGCCTGAAGATGTAAAACAAGCTGTTCTTGATGCAATGTGGACACCTGAATACAAAAAAGTCATCGCAAAATAATTGAGCGTGTAATTTTTCTGTCCGAGGGAAAGCTTTGAATAAAGCTAAAGTATACGGACATAGGATTTGGAGGAGAATATTTTGAGCATCTTAGATATCTTAATCCTCCTGGCACCGATCTTCTTTGTTATCGTGCTGGGTTGGTTTGCAGGACATTTCGGAAGTTATGATGCCAAGTCAGCAAAAGGGGTAAGTACGTTAGTAACGAAATACGCACTTCCAGCTCACTTTATCGCTGGTATTTTGACAACTTCCAGAAGTGAATTTTTATCACAAGTTCCATTAATGGTTTCTTTACTTATCGGGATTGTTGGTTTCTATATCATCATTCTATTGGTTTGCAGATTTGTCTTTAAGTATGATTTAACGAACTCATCCGTATTTTCTTTGAACTCTGCACAGCCGACATTCGCATTTATGGGTATTCCTGTATTGGGAAGCTTGTTCGGTGCGCAAGAGGTTGCGATTCCGATCGCTGTAACAGGTATCGTTGTTAACGCGATTCTTGATCCGCTTGCGATCATTGTTGCTACAGTGGGTGAGTCTTCTAAGAAAAACGAAGAGAGCGGCGACAGTTTCTGGAAGATGACAGGGAAATCAATCCTGCATGGTCTTTGTGAGCCGCTTGCAGCTGCTCCGTTAATCAGTATGATCTTAGTGCTGGTTTTCAATTTCACTCTTCCTGAGCTGGGTGTTAAAATGCTTGATCAGCTTGGAAGCACAACATCGGGTGTTGCTCTCTTTGCTGTCGGTGTTACCGTTGGTATTCGTAAAATTAAACTCAGTCTGCCGGCTATCGGTATTGCGTTACTAAAAGTTGCAGTTCAGCCTGCGTTAATGTTCCTGATTGCTCTTGCAGTCGGACTTCCAGCTGATCAAACAACAAAAGCGATCCTTCTTGTTGCATTCCCTGGTTCTGCCGTTGCAGCCATGATTGCGACTCGTTTCGAGAAACAAGAGGAAGAAACTGCGACTGCGTTTGTGATCAGTGCGATTCTGTCATTGATTTCACTTCCAATTATTATTGCGCTTACTGCGTAATCAAAAAAGCTCCCTTTAAGGGGAGCTTTTTTACTTTACGTTTGAAATTTAAACAGTGACAGCAGCGGTTTTTTTCTTGTTTTTATTTTTTCGGAAGAAGCAGCAGTCTCAGGGGTCGGCTGAGCGGTGAATTCTTTCATATGTGAGGTCAGTGATTGCAGATCAGCAAGAATGTCATCAATTTCTCTTCTGTGCTGCAGAAGCTGATAGGATACGCCTTCATCGGCTTTTTGTTTAAGCTGGCGTTCCAGTTCCTCAATTCTTGCCAGCAGCCCGTTTTCGTCCTGTTTTTGCTGTAATAAGGTGTCAAGTTTTTGTTCGAGCTGTTCGATTCTTTTCTCTGTGTCACTGTTTGTTTTTTGGACAAGGAAGCCTGTGCGCTTCTTATTGCTTTGCGGCACATTGATATCCTGAAGCGCCGTGCCTTCAGAAATTTGTTTTTGAACAGATTTCAGGACTTGCACATCTTCAGCCGTAAACGAATAGTGTCCGAGCTCGTTCCGTTCAGCCGGAAGGTTCAGCTGCTTCACCCACCGCTGCACTGTTTTTGCGGAGACGCCGAGTTCACTTGCTACCATATTTGTATTCATGATCCCATACCTCCTTTTTAGCTAGGTATTCGACCATGGGGAGCGGTTCCCTTCCTATTAGACAAAACAAGAAAAGATTCGGCAAAGAAAGTGGGCATCTCCCTTTTTTCTTCAAAAACCGTTATTGCTCATACAGCTCTAACGGAAGCTGATCGGGATCAAAAAAGAAGGTGAACCGCTTGCCTGTCAGCGGATCTGTCCTGATCGGCTCTGTCTCGATTCCTTTTTCGTGAAGCTCCTGAACAGCCTGTTCTAAGCTGCTGACCGTAAAGGCAAGATGACGGAGACCTGCACCTTCAGGACGGGTTTGACGTGCGGGCGGATCAGGGAACGAAAACAGCTCAATGACGTACGAGCCGTTAAGCGACAAATCAAGCTTGTAGGAGTCGCGCTCTTCTCGGTATGTTTCTTGTATCACCTGAAAACCGAGCTTATGTACGTAGAAAGCTTTCGACTTTTCATAATCTGAGCATATGATTGCAATATGATGTATGGATGTAAGCAATACGATCCCTCCTCTTTTTCAGTATAGCAGAGGAGGCTTTTTTAACTGGGATTGAAATGCTTTTGACTGGCGATAGTCCCTATACTATAATGAGAATGTTACGCACAGGAAAACAGAGGTGAAGACCGTGTTAGACCGTTTAAAGTCAATCGAAGAACGATACGAAAAATTAAATGAGCTTTTAAGCGATCCAGAAGTAGTCAACGATCCTAAAAAGCTAAGAGAATATTCAAAAGAGCAATCTGATATACAAGAAACAGTTGACGTATATAGACAATACAGAGATGCGTCAGAACAGCTGGCTGATGCAAAAGCGATGCTTGAGGATAAGCTTGATGCTGAGATGCGCGACATGGTGAAGGAAGAGATTTCTGAACTCCAGAAGGAAACGGAAACACTGTCAGAACGTCTGAAGGTGCTCCTGATCCCGAAAGATCCTAATGATGATAAAAACGTTATCATGGAGATCCGCGGAGCTGCAGGCGGAGAGGAAGCCGCTTTATTTGCAGGCAACCTGTACAGAATGTATTCCCGCTATGCCGAGCTTCAAGGCTGGAAAACCGAGGTCATGGAAGCAAGTGTAACCGGAACGGGCGGCTACAAAGAGATCATCTTTATGATTACGGGCAGCGGCGCATATTCTAAACTCAAATATGAAAACGGCGCTCACCGTGTTCAGCGTGTTCCGGAAACAGAATCAGGCGGCCGTATCCATACTTCTACTGCAACAGTAGCATGTCTTCCTGAGGCCGAAGAGGTAGAGGTTGACATTCATGAGAAGGATATCCGTGTTGATACGTTTGCTTCAAGCGGACCGGGCGGACAAAGCGTGAACACGACAATGTCTGCCGTTCGTCTGACGCATTTGCCGACAGGCGTTGTCGTATCATGTCAGGATGAAAAATCTCAAATCAAAAACAAAGAAAAAGCAATGAAGGTTCTCCGTGCCAGAATCTACGATAAATTTCAGCAGGAAGCACAGGCTGAATATGATCAAACACGGAAATCGGCTGTCGGATCAGGTGACCGCTCTGAGCGTATCCGCACATACAACTTCCCGCAAAACCGTGTGACGGATCACAGAATCGGCCTGACCATTCAAAAGCTTGATCAGATTCTTGAAGGAAAACTTGACGAAGTGGTTGAAACACTGATTGTAGAAGATCAGGCAAGCAAGCTTCAGCAGGCGGATAGTTAAGATGAAGACGATATTTGAAGCCCTGAAATGGGCTTCTTCTTATTTAACGGAAGCGGGAAGAGAAGAAAATGCGGCTGAGCTGCTTTTGCTTTATGATACCGGAATGGATAGAAGCAAGCTGCTCGCCAGCCTGCAGGAACCGATCGGTGAAGATGAGCTGTATCGCTTTAAACGCCACGTCGATATGCACAAAGAAGGCGTACCGGTTCAGTACATTATCGGAATAGAGTTTTTTTACGGGCGGGAATTTATGGTGAATGATGATGTGCTGATCCCGCGTCCGGAAACGGAAGAGGTTGTCTGCCATCTTCTTGAGAAATATAGAAGTGTCTTTTCTGAAGGAGAACAGCTCGAAGTGGTAGATGTCGGCACCGGCAGCGGCGCAATAGCCGTCACGCTTGCACTGGAAAACAAAAACTTTTCTGTTTCAGCGATTGATATCTCCAAAGAGGCGCTGGACGTTGCTTCAGCCAACGCGGAAAAGCTCGGAGCGGAGGTGCATTTTCTTCAAGGCGACCTGCTTGAGCCCTTTATTAAGGCAGGAAAAAAAGCGGATATTATCGTCTCAAACCCTCCTTATATTTCTGAAGAAGAAATGGCCGATTTATCTGAGATTGTCCGTTTCCATGAACCTTTGCATGCCCTCACTGACGGCGGAGACGGGCTGAAATTTTATAAGCGGTTTATGGAAGCCATTCCGCTGGTCATGAAGAATACCGCGCTTGTCGTCTTTGAAATCGGGTGGAAGCAGGGCGCAGCTGTAAAAGAGCTGATTCTGCATGCGTTTAAGGATGCGGAAGTTGAAGTCCTGAAGGATATTAACGGAAAAGACAGAACCATATGCGCGGTAATTCATAAGAATAAATAAGCAGCTTGCTGGTGAGATGAGATAAGAACGGGACCGGCAAGCTGTTTTAACACCAGCAAAGGGGATGTAAAAGATGAAAAAGGCCCTGACAGCAGGAATTTTACTTATTGCCATTGAAAGTATGGTGGGTTCTATTTTTGCGCAAGCCATTTCTTATGAATTCATTTTCGGCATTGCGTCTCTTGTTTTGATCGGGCTTGCCATTGTGACATCGGGTTTAGCTGTAAGCGGAAGCGACCAGCGGGCAAATTATCATTCAGAAACCAAAGAAGGCCGGACAGCCCGTTTGAAAATATCAGCTGCTTTCTTTGTTGCTGCCATACCTTCTATTCTATGTTATCTATTGACCGTTTTGATCTAATGAAAAAGGAAGCCCTTAGGAGGCTTCCTTTTTTTGCAGCAAAACAGAATCCCATATCCAGTAGACAATAGCTGTTAATACAGCGAAGATGTAAAAGGCTGTATTTTGAAGCAGGGATTGCCCGGAAGGCTGCAGCACGCCAAAGATGATCGCGTTGGCGATAAACGCCGCGGCAAGATAATACAGCAAGTACAAAGGGCTGAACCGTTTCGGCTTTTTATTCATCATGATCTGAAGCGGCAGCGCGAATAGTAAATAAGGAAATAAGAAATAAAAGGCCATCGTTACGAGAGCAGCTATAATAAAGGAATGAATGTAAATAATCGAATAAAGAACTGACATCGTGAACGCTGACAGCAGCACTGTGTAATTATATTTCATTTTAAACCTCCTAAAACACTATCGTACCATAAATTAGATTAAAAGCTTGCTAGATTTTTTTGCCGCTGCAGGTTTACTCCATACGTTCCTTGTCCATAATAGGGCTAGATACAAAGCACGGAGAGGAACGGTGGGGACCGATGAAAAAAACAGTTATCATTTGTATATATATGTTTCTTTTATTATCTGGGGCACTTGTAGGATTGGCGAAAGAAGAGACGGCACAGCAATCTGAAAATGAGCCGGTTGTCATTCCGGACGAGGCGATTCGCCTGAGAATATTGGCAAACAGCGATCGTGACGAGGACCAAGCATTAAAGCGTCATATCAGAGACGCCGTCAATAAAGAAATCACAACATGGGTCAAGGATATTACTTCTATTGAAGAAGCGCGGCGTTTGATCCGCTCAAAGCTGCCTGAGATCAAGGAAATTGCAAAAGAAACCATGGAAAAAGAAGGCGCCAGTCAATCAATATCTGTTGATTTTGACAAAATCTCATTTCCGACAAAACTTTATGGCAGCATGGTATATCCTGCTGGAGAATACGAAGCCATTCTGATTACGCTTGGAAACGGTGAAGGCGCCAATTGGTGGTGCGTATTATTCCCGCCGCTCTGCTTTCTTGATTTTTCGAATGGGGAAGCGGTAAAAGAACAAGAAGATCAAGAAGCCTCAAAAAAACAAATGGAAAAAGCGCTTGAGGACTTAACAGCCAAAGCGGAGAAAGCTGAAAAAGAAGATGAGAAAGAGAAAGAAGATAATACAGAAGTGAAATTCTTCGTCGTAGAATGGTTTTCCGATCTTTTTTCTTAATCGCCAGGTCTAAAAATAGATTTGCCTCATAGATTGGAAGAAAGAACGCTGTAAATGGGGTGAACGAATGTTTTATCAACTGCGGGTGGCAAGGGAAAAGGACGGAGACATACTTGAGGAATTTTTAAAACAGGCCAAAACGAATCATGAGGGCGTAAAGGAAGGGTTCACCCAGTTTCTGATGCTGGAGGACAGCGAGAAAAACATAGCCGGCTGTCTGGGGATCGAAAAAATCAGCTGCGATCAAGCCCTGCTTCGCTCACTTGTGATATCGGACAAGCTTCACCAAGGTCATATTGTATCGCTCTTTCAAAGCATGGAGGTGCTTTGTGAAAAGCATGAGATTAAAACGGTATACTTGGTAGCCAATCAGCATTCTTCGGCTGATTTCCTGGGGGCCATGGGCTTTGAACGGGCAGAGAGTGTGCCGGAAGAGCTGTTTGCCTCGGATCACTTCTGTGAATCAAGGCAAGCGGAAGGGGCCGTCTTAATGAAAAAAGCATCCGGATAAGTGAGATTTATACACAAACTTATCCACTTCTTTATATGCGTTGTCCACAATTTGTGGATAACGCTTGTTTTATTACAGGACATCTTTTATACTTTCAAAAGGATTACACGCGTAAAACGATCGTTTTATTGTTGTGAATAAGGAGTTTGGTCAGAAATGAAAACGAAAAGATGGTTTGTGGATGCAATGGACGAGTTATCCACAAATGATCCACAAATTGCACAAGCAGCCGCTTTGCTCCGGGAAAATGAGGTTGTCGCGTTTCCGACAGAAACTGTATATGGTCTCGGCGCAAATGCGAAAAGCACAGATGCTGTCAAAAAAATATATGAGGCGAAAGGGCGGCCGAGTGATAATCCACTGATTGTCCACATTGCGGATATCAGCCAGCTTGACGGTTTAACAGGCCCGGCGCCAGACAAGGCGAAAATATTAATGAAGCGTTTTTGGCCAGGGGCGCTTACACTGATTTTGCCTTGTAAACCTGGTGCGCTGTCACCCCGTGTAACGGCAGGGCTGGATACAGTGGCCGTCAGAATGCCTGATCATCCGCTGGCTCTGGCACTCATCCGTGCCGCGGGTCTCCCGATTGCAGCGCCGAGTGCTAATTTATCGGGCAAACCAAGCCCGACAAAGGCTGAACACGTGGCTCACGACTTGGATGGCCGCATAGCTGGAATGATGGATGGAGGATCTACGGGAATCGGTGTCGAATCAACCGTACTTTCATGTGCAGGAGAAACCCCTGTGCTCCTTCGTCCGGGCGGCATTACAAAAGAACAAATAGAAGCTGAAATCGGACCGATTCTTGTGGATAAAGGGATTGCTGATCAAAATGAGCAGCCGATTTCTCCGGGAATGAAATATACACATTACGCGCCGTCAGCGCCGCTTGTTATTTCTGAAGGAAGCCCTGAGCGCATTCAAACGCTTATTCAAGAATATCAGCAGGCCGGAAAACGGGTCGGCGTCCTGACGACAGAAGAAAATGCGGATTTTTATTCGGCTGACTATGTGAAGAGCTGCGGCAGAAGAGATCAGCTTGAAACAGTAGCGGCAGCCCTTTATGATGCATTGCGCAGTTTTGATGAAGAAAAGGTTGATTTTATTATTGCAGAATCGTTTCCTGACACAGGCGTCGGACTTGCTATTATGAACAGGCTGATGAAAGCAGCCGGAGGAAGAGTGATTCGCTGACACAGTCAAGTTCTAACCCCTTTTGGACACGCATAGGCTAAAAAAGCGGGCGTGTCCAAGGGGGTTATGCATGTGATGTCGGATATGTTTATAGGCGAACTGATTACCTTAAGCATCATGGCGTTTGCTTTAGGTATGGATGCTTTTTCTGTCGGCCTCGGAATGGGCATGGTCAAACTCAGAAAAAAGCAGATAATCTATATTGGATTCATTATCGGTCTCTTTCACGTCATCATGCCTCTCGGAGGGATGGCGGCGGGAAATATGCTGTCAGGGCTCCTCGGTATGGTAGCCGTATATATCGGGGGTTCGCTGCTGTTTGTTCTCGGTGTTCAAATGGTAATCGCATCTTTTAAACAGTCAGAAGAACGTTTGATGTCACCGGCTGGGCCTGGCTTATTGTTATTTGCAGTCGGCGTCAGCCTCGATAGTTTCTCCGTCGGTCTGAGCCTTGGAATATACGGCTCGCATCCGCTTCTCACCATTACCCTGTTTGGGCTTTTCAGCATGATTTTGACTTGGCTGGGCCTGATAATCGGAAAGCAAGTGCAGTCCTGGCTCGGCTCATACAGTGAAGCGCTCGGTGGGACCATATTAATCGTATTTGGCCTTAAGCTGCTTTTGCCAATTTAATATACCAATAAAAGAAACGATGTCGCCGTTTCTTTTTTCTTCATATATAATAGAAAAAATAAGGGGTGACTGACATGAACATCATTTTTGTCTGTACTGGAAATACGTGCCGCAGTCCAATGGCTGAGGCGCTTTTTAAATCAATTGCAGAAGCGGAAGGGCTGGATGTCAGCGTCCGCTCGGCAGGCGTATTTGCCTCACCTAACGGGAAAGCGTCGCCTCACGCGGTCGAAGCGCTTTTTGAAAAGCGCATTGCCCTTAATCATGTTTCTTCGCCATTAACTGAAGCACATATGGAATCGGCAGATTTGGTTCTGGCAATGACCCACCAGCACAAACAGGTTATCATCAGCCAATTCGAACGTTATCGTGATAAAGTGTTTACGCTAAAAGAATATGTGACAGGCAGCCGGGGCGATATTATAGACCCGTTTGGCGGCTCTATTGAGATCTACAAAAAAACGAGAGATGAGCTTGAAGAGCTTCTTCAGCAGCTGGCAGAACGATTGAAAAATGACGGCAAATAACTTGTCAGAGAATCTGCAGACAGGTCATTTGCAAATCCTGCGTGAAGGAGTAGAATATAGTGAAAAGCACATCGATATGGTGTGAATCAATGAGCGGACAGGCTGCGCGGTCAACAAAGCGGGCGGGCCGCATCACACACGCTGGGAGGATAAGCTGATGAAAGTAGCCATAGCATCGGATCATGGCGGCGTTCACATTCGAAACGAAATCAAAGATCTAATGGACGAATTGCAAATTGAATATGTTGATATGGGCTGTGACTGCGGCAGCGGATCTGTCGATTATCCGGACTATGCTTTTCCGGTGGCCGAGAAAGTAGTAAACGGTGAAGTGGACAGAGGCATTTTAATTTGCGGGACAGGCATTGGCATGAGCATTTCCGCCAATAAAGTCAAAGGCATCCGCTGTGCGCTGGCACATGATACATTTAGTGCAAAGGCGACGAGAGAACATAACGATACTAATATCCTCGCGATGGGCGAGCGGGTGATTGGACCCGGTTTGGCACGTGAAATTGCGAAAATCTGGCTGACCACTGAATTTACTGGCGGAAGACATCAAACCCGCATCGGAAAAATCTCCGACTATGAAGAGAAAAACCTGTAGGGGTGCTGCTCAATGAGTGAAATCACACAAACGTGGAAGACGATGCTGTCAGAGTTTCAGGACAAAGCGGGATTGAAAGAAAATCAGCTCTTTGTCCTTGGTTGCAGCACAAGCGAAGTGGCTGGCAGCCATATCGGCACATCGGGCAGTACAGACATCGCGGAAAGCATCTACAGCGGACTTGCAGAGCTGAAGGAAAAAACGGGAATCCATCTCGCGTTTCAATGCTGCGAGCATCTAAACAGAGCGCTTGTAGTGGAGGAAGAAACGGCCGAGCTGTTCAGGCTTCCGGCCGTTTCCGCTGTACCTGTTCCAAAAGCGGGCGGGGCGATGGCTTCTTATGCGTTTAAGCAAATGAAGTCTCCTGTTCTGGTAGAAACCATTCAGGCAGATGCCGGAATAGATATAGGCGATACGTTTATCGGCATGCACTTAAAGCCGGTTGCTGTTCCTGTACGCATTTCTCAGAACAGTCTCGGTGCTGCCCATGTGACATTGGCGCGCACACGGCCAAAGCTGATCGGCGGAATGCGGGCAGTTTATGAGTGTGAATGAGAAAGGACTGCATGGGCCAGTCTTTTCTTTAATTTTCGCTGCTGAAATAAATTCCGAACTTTAAATTAAATTTAAGTTATAAATATTCGTTTTTGCCAATAAAATTTTCGTTTTTTTGAAAATAATCTTTTACATCGGCCTAAAAAACCATGTACAATAGTGGTGGTAAAAACAAAGAACAGGATACGGATAGGAGAGGATCTCGCTGATGAAACATTTACCTGCGCAAGACGAACAGGTGTTTAACGCCATTAAAAATGAGCGTGAACGCCAACAGACTAAGATCGAATTGATTGCTTCTGAAAACTTTGTAAGTGAAGCGGTTATGGAAGCACAAGGTTCTGTTTTAACAAACAAATACGCTGAAGGATATCCTGGCAAACGCTATTATGGCGGATGTGAGCACGTCGATGTCGTTGAAGATATCGCTCGTGACCGCGCGAAGGAAATCTTTGGAGCGGAGCATGTAAACGTTCAGCCTCATTCAGGCGCACAAGCAAACATGGCTGTCTATTTCACGATTTTGGAACAAGGCGATACTGTACTTGGGATGAACCTCTCCCACGGCGGTCATTTAACACACGGAAGTCCAGTTAACTTCAGCGGTGTTCAATATAACTTTGTTGAGTACGGCGTAGATAAAGAAACTCAACATATTGATTACGATGACGTGCGTGAAAAAGCCCTCGCTCACAAGCCTAAGCTAATCGTGGCAGGAGCAAGTGCGTATCCTCGTACAATCGACTTTAAGAAATTCCGTGAAATTGCTGATGAAGTCGGCGCTTACTTTATGGTGGATATGGCGCATATCGCAGGACTTGTTGCGGCAGGCCTTCATCCAAACCCGGTTCCTTACGCTGATTTCGTTACAACAACGACACATAAAACACTTCGCGGACCTCGCGGCGGTATGATCCTTTGCCGTGAAGAGTTCGGCAAGAAAATTGATAAGTCCATCTTCCCTGGCATTCAAGGCGGACCGCTGATGCACGTAATTGCCGCAAAAGCTGTTTCATTCGGCGAAGTATTGCGCGATGATTTCAAAACATACGCACAAAACGTGATTTCAAACGCGAAGCGTCTTGCAGAATCATTAACAAAAGAGGGCATTCAGCTCGTTTCCGGCGGAACTGACAACCACCTCATCCTGGTTGATCTTCGTTCTCTCGGACTGACAGGTAAGGTTGCAGAGCATGTGCTTGATGAAATCGGGATTACATCAAACAAAAACGCGATTCCATACGATCCTGAAAAACCGTTCGTAACAAGCGGTATCCGTCTCGGAACAGCTGCTGTGACAAGCCGCGGTTTTGACGGAGAGGCATTGGATGAAGTCGGTGCCATCATTGCGCTTGCACTGAAAAACCACGAAGATGAAGGAAAACTTGAAGAAGCAAGACAGCGTGTAGCTGCTCTGACTGGCAAGTTCCCTCTATATAAAGAATTAGATTACTAAGATTGAAAAACCCGCTCGGGCTTATGCCCGGCGGGTTTTTTGACGATGTCCTTGAAACTCAATGTCTTTTTTTGTAGAATCAATAGAAGTGTGAAATTGTCGATGGGACAATAAAAAAGGAGCTGAAACACAGTATGGGAAAGGTTTATGTATTTGATCATCCTTTAATTCAGCACAAGCTGACATATATTCGGAATGTAGAGACAGGCACGAAGGATTTTAGAGAGCTTGTAGACGAAGTAGCCACGCTTATGGCGTTTGAAATTACCCGTGATCTCCCTCTAGAGGAAGTGGATATCAACACACCGGTTCAGTCTGCGAAATCGAAAGTTATCTCAGGGAAAAAACTGGGGGTTGTTCCTATTCTCAGAGCAGGTTTAGGAATGGTTGAAGGCATCTTGAAACTGATCCCTGCGGCAAAAGTGGGACATGTCGGTCTGTACCGTGATCCTGAAACCTTAAAACCCGTGGAATACTATGTGAAGCTTCCTTCTGACGTGGAAGAGCGTGAATTCATCGTGGTTGACCCGATGCTGGCCACAGGCGGTTCCGCAGTTGAAGCGATTAACAGCCTGAAAAAACGCGGTGCGAAAAACATCCGTTTCATGTGTCTCGTAGCTGCGCCTGAAGGTGTGGAAGAATTGCAGAAGCATCATTCTGACGTGGATATTTACATAGCGGCACTTGATGAAAAATTAAATGAAAAAGGTTATATCGTTCCGGGTCTCGGAGACGCAGGAGACCGTATGTTCGGAACAAAATAAAAAAAGAAAACCCGCCAACGGGTTTTCTTTTTTATTATCCAGTTATTTGCTATTCGGTGAATCTCTATACAATTATAGGTGAAAATGTGAACATTCTGTGGAGGCTTACAGTATAAAAAGTTTTTTAACTTTAAACAGATTGACACATGTTAGGGGCTATTGTATGCTAAACGAGGGTATTATGAGAAGGTTTTCATAGCTTTCATTATAGTCCTCATCCCCAATGTAAATCCTCCCAGAAAACCCGTTTTATGAGGATTTATTCAAGCGAATGAAACAGCATCCCTGCAAGGCTTGCGGATGAATGATTTTTTCGAACAGGCCCGTTTTGCCGGACAAAAAAGGTCTTCTACTAGGGTTAACCGCTGATTTTGCCGTATCCAAGAAATACATTATTTTTTCATCAGGAGACAGATAGTTGATGGACGATCCCAAGCTACAATTTAGCAGACAACGAAAATATCTATTGTTCATTTTGGCAGCGTATGTACTGGGTTATGGTTTAACAGCGTATAAAACCGTTTTTTTAGGCCTTATTCTGGGAACTGTTTTCAGTTTGTTTAATTTTTTACTGCTCGTCAGAAGAATGAATGCTTTTGACAGGGCCGTTGCGAAAGGCAAGTCCATACGATCCCTTGGGAGCGCAGCGCGGTGGTGCAATGCGATTCTTGCTGCGGCTGTCGCCTATAAATATCCCGAGCATTTTCATATGGCAAGTACAGTTATTGGATTAATGACAATTTATCCTGTCATTATGATAGATTCCTTTATCCAGCTTAAACGTTCATCAATGGAAGAGAGGTGAAAACCCTTTGAATCATGAATACAGAACTATTGAATTTCTAGGACTTACTTTTAATCTGACAAACATTCTGATGATTACTGTGGCGAGTGTGATCGTGTTATTGATTGCCATCCTTACCACAAGAACGCTTTCGATCCGTCCCGGAAAAGCCCAGAACTTTATGGAATGGATTGTTGATTTTGTCCGCAATATTATCGGCAGTACAATGGATTTGAAAACAGGGGCTAACTTCTTGGCACTTGGTGTCACATTGCTGATGTACATATTTGTGTCGAATATGCTGGGGCTGCCGTTCTCTGTCACAATCGGACATGAGCTCTGGTGGAAATCTCCGACAGCCGATCCTGCCATTACATTAACGCTTGCCGTAATGGTCGTCGCTTTAACCCATTATTATGGTGTAAAGATGAAAGGGCTCAAGGAATATTCCAAGGAGTATTTAAGACCTGTTCCGTTCATGCTCCCGATGAAAATCATAGAAGAGTTTGCGAATACGCTGACTCTCGGTTTGCGGCTTTATGGTAACATCTTCGCCGGTGAGATTCTTCTCGGCCTGCTTGCGGGATTAGCGACAAGCTTCTATTCGCAAAGCGTGGTTCTCGGACTTGTCGGTACAATCGGTGCCATTCTGCCAATGCTGGCATGGCAGGCATTCAGTTTATTTATAGGTGCCATCCAGGCGTTTATCTTTACGATGCTGACGATGGTGTACATGTCTCATAAAATCAGTAATGATCATTAAAACATTATATCCAAACGGATAACATTTTAAAGGAGGAACTTTTTCATGAATTTAATAGCAGCTGCGATTGCAATTGGTTTAGGCGCACTTGGTGCAGGTATTGGTAACGGTTTGATTGTTTCACGTACGGTAGAGGGGATTGCCCGTCAGCCGGAGGCAGGTAAAGAACTTAGAACTCTTATGTTCATGGGTATCGCATTAGTTGAGGCCCTTCCTATTATCGCTGTCGTTATCGCATTCTTAGCGTTCTTTGGCTAAGCATAAAAGCCTTATATGAACTAAAAATGGCGAAGATCATTCCAAGAGAACCTTCGCCATTGCTTTATGTCTGATAAGCATCCCGCCTTGCCGGCTGAAAAGAGACAAGTGCGGCTGCTGGATCAGCAAAGAAAAACCTGCAGAAGGGAGTTGCCGTAGTAGATGTCTCAATTACCACTTGAACTAGGACTGTCGTTTAACGGCGGAGATATCCTGTTCCAACTGTTAGCTATGTTAATTTTATTAGCGCTTCTGAAGAAATACGCTTTAGGGCCGCTATTAAACATAATGAAACAGCGTGAAGATCATATCGCTGGAGAAATTACGTCTGCTGAAGAAAAAAATAAAGAAGCGCAGCAGCTTATTGATGAGCAGCGCGCTATGTTAAAAGAAGCAAGACAGGAATCCCAAACGCTTATCGAAAACGCGAAGAAACTGGGAGAGAACCAAAAAGAAGAGATTATTCAGGCTGCGCGTGCAGAATCTGAACGTCTGAAAGAAGCAGCCAGAACTGAAATCGTGAAGGAAAAAGAACAGGCGGTTTCTGCTCTCCGTGAGCAAGTAGCGTCTCTTTCTGTCATGATTGCGTCGAAAGTGATCGAAAAAGAACTGGATGAACAGGCTCAAGAGAAATTGATCCAGGACTATCTTAAAGAGGTAGGAGAAAGCCGATGAGTGGATCAGCTGTCTCTAAACGATATGCATCAGCTCTTTTCGATATTGCCAATGAGTCCTCTCAGCTCAATCAGGTAGAAGAAGAGCTAAAAGTTGTAAAAGAAGTATTTCAAAATGAAAAAGCGCTAAATGATGTGTTAAACCATCCGAAGGTGCCGGGCGCAAAGAAAAAAGAACTCATCCAAAACGCTTTTGGATCTTTATCACAGTCCGTGCTCCATACGATTTTTCTTTTGATTGACCGTCATCGGGCATCAATTGTGCCTGATCTCACAGATGAGTTTGTGAAACTCGCAAACGAGGCCCGTCAAACAGAAGACGCGATTGTATATTCAGTTAAACCGCTGACGGATACGGAAATTTCATCATTATCACAAGTGTTTGCAAAAAAAGCCGGAGTCACTTCACTGAGAATCAGAAATGAAGTGCAGACGGATTTAATAGGCGGCATTAAAGTCCGCATTGGAAACCGGATTTTTGACGGCAGCGTAAGCGGAAAGCTTCAGCGCATTGAACGTCAACTTGCCGGGGAAAATCGATAGAAGGGGTGAAACCTAAGTGAGCATCAAAGCTGAAGAGATTAGCACGCTGATAAAACAGCAAATACAAAATTATCAATCTGAAATTGAAGTTCATGACGTAGGTACAGTCATCCAAGTCGGTGACGGTATCGCTCGTGTACACGGTCTTGACAACTGTATGGCCGGTGAACTTGTTGAATTTTCAAACGGCGTTTTGGGTATGGCTCAAAACCTTGAAGAATCAAACGTAGGTATCGTTATCTTAGGACCTTACACAGAGATCCGTGAAGGGGACGAAGTAAAAAGAACAGGCCGCATCATGGAGGTTCCTGTCGGTGAAGAATTAATCGGCCGTATTGTGAACCCGTTAGGTCAGCCGGTGGACGGACTTGGCCCGATCCTCACAAGCAAAACACGTCCGATCGAAAGCCAGGCACCTGGTGTTATGGACCGTAAATCCGTTCATGAACCGCTTCAAACTGGTATTAAAGCAATTGATGCACTGATTCCGATCGGACGCGGCCAGCGTGAGCTGATCATCGGTGACCGTCAAACAGGTAAAACATCTGTTGCGATCGATTCGATCTTAAACCAAAAAGACCAAGACATGATCTGCGTATATGTAGCGATCGGTCAAAAAGAATCTACAGTCCGCGGCGTAGTAGAAACATTGCGTAAGCACGGCGCGCTTGATTATACAATTGTTGTAACGGCGTCTGCGTCACAGCCGGCACCGCTTCTGTACCTTGCTCCGTATGCAGGGGTTACAATGGCAGAAGAATTTATGTACAATGGCAAGCACGTTCTTGTTGTATACGATGATCTTTCTAAACAAGCGGCTGCTTACCGTGAGCTGTCCTTGCTTCTTCGCCGTCCGCCAGGCCGTGAAGCGTTCCCGGGGGATGTATTCTATCTTCATTCCCGTCTGCTTGAGCGTGCAGCAAAGCTTAGCGACGCGAAAGGCGCAGGATCAATTACAGCTCTGCCGTTCGTAGAAACTCAAGCCGGAGATATCTCAGCGTATATCCCGACAAACGTTATTTCCATCACCGACGGACAGATCTTCCTGCAATCTGATTTGTTCTTCTCAGGCGTACGCCCAGCGATCAACGCCGGATTGTCTGTATCACGTGTCGGCGGTTCCGCGCAAATCAAAGCGATGAAAAAAGTATCAGGAACATTGCGTCTTGATCTTGCATCATACCGTGAGCTGGAAGCATTCGCTCAATTCGGATCTGACCTCGACCAAGCGACTCAGGCGAAACTGAACCGCGGTGCGCGTACAGTTGAAGTGCTGAAGCAGGATCTGAACAAGCCGCTTCCGGTTGAAAAACAGGTAGCCATTCTTTATGCGCTGACAAAAGGATATCTTGATGATATTCCTGTAGCGGACATCAGACGTTTTGAAGAAGAGTACTACATGTACCTTGACCAAAACCATAAAGAGCTGCTTGACGGAATTGCGAAAACAGGGAACCTTCCTGCTGATGAAGACTTCGCAGCTGCAATCGAAGGCTTCAAACGCACATTTGCACCAAGCAACTAACTCGAATGCTGATGAGAGAAAAAGGTTCTCTTTTTCTCTCTTTTTACGCAAATGAAGAGAAAAGGTGGTGAAATCTTTGGCCTCATTACGCGATATTAAGTCAAGGATCACGTCAACGAAAAAAACGAGCCAGATTACAAAAGCCATGCAGATGGTATCTGCAGCTAAGCTGAATCGTGCTGAAAACAATGCAAAATCATTTGTGCCATATATGGATAAGATCCAAGAGGTTGTATCAAATGTCGGAAAAGTATCCGGCAGCGCGAAACATCCGATGCTTCTCAGCAGAGAAGTGAAAAAGACGGCATACCTCGTCATTACATCTGACCGCGGTCTTGCTGGCGCTTTTAACAGTTCGGTTTTACGAAGTGCTTATCAGGCCATTCAAGAACGTCATCAGTCTAAGGATGAGTATGCAGTGATCGTTATCGGACGAGTGGGCCGTGATTTCTTTAAAAAACGCGACATTCCGATCATTTCTGAGTTAACAGGACTTGGAGACGAAGTGTCGTTTTCAGAAATTAAGGACCTTGCCCGTCAAACGATTCAAATGTTTATAGACGGTGCATTTGATGAATTGCACCTTGTATATAACCATTATGTCAGCGCCATTTCTCAAGAAGTGACGGAGAAAAAACTTCTGCCGCTATCTGATTTGGGCGGCGGCGGAAAAAGAACGGCGTCTTATGAATTTGAACCGTCTGAAGAGGAGGTTCTGGAGGTTTTGCTTCCTCAATACGCAGAAAGCTTAATCTTCGGTGCGCTTCTTGACAGTAAAGCAAGTGAACATGCTGCAAGAATGACGGCGATGAAAAACGCGACAGACAATGCGAAGGATCTTATCGATTCACTTTCGCTTTCTTACAACCGCGCTCGCCAAGCAGCGATCACACAAGAAATTACGGAAATTGTCGGCGGAGCAGCCGCTTTAGAATAGAAAGATTTTGTCAGGAGGGATAGCGATGAAGAAAGGACGCGTTAGCCAGGTATTAGGACCAGTTGTCGACGTACGTTTTGAAGACGGTCACTTACCTGAAATATATAATGCGATTAAAATTTCACAGCCGGCTGGAAGTGAAAACGAAGTAGGTATTGATTTGACGCTTGAGGTCGCTCTTCATTTAGGCGATGACACAGTCCGTACAATCGCAATGGCATCTACGGATGGTGTTCAGCGCGGAATGGAAGCTGTCGATATGGGAGCGCCGATTTCAGTTCCGGTTGGTAATGTGACACTCGGCCGTGTATTTAACGTACTCGGAGAAAATATTGATTTAAATGAGCCGGTTCCTGCGGATGCGAAGAAAGACCCGATTCACAGACAGGCTCCTTCATTTGATCAGCTTTCAACAGAAGTTGAAATCCTTGAAACAGGAATTAAAGTTGTTGACTTGCTTGCTCCATACATCAAGGGCGGTAAGATCGGATTGTTCGGCGGTGCCGGTGTAGGTAAAACCGTATTAATCCAGGAATTGATCAACAACATCGCGCAAGAGCACGGCGGTATCTCTGTATTCGCCGGCGTAGGAGAGCGTACTCGTGAAGGGAACGACCTTTTCTACGAGATGAGCGACTCTGGCGTAATCAACAAAACAGCCATGGTATTCGGACAAATGAACGAGCCGCCGGGCGCACGTATGCGTGTTGCACTGACAGGTCTTACAATGGCTGAGCATTTCCGTGATGAGCAAGGACAGGACGTACTGTTCTTCATCGATAACATCTTCCGTTTCACACAAGCGGGTTCAGAGGTTTCTGCCCTTCTCGGCCGTATGCCTTCTGCGGTTGGTTATCAGCCGACGCTTGCAACTGAAATGGGTCAGCTTCAAGAGCGTATCACGTCTACAAACGTTGGATCCGTTACATCTATCCAGGCGATCTACGTGCCTGCCGATGACTACACTGACCCGGCGCCGGCAACGACGTTCGCTCACTTGGATGCGACAACAAACCTTGAGCGTAAGTTAACTGAGATGGGTATCTACCCTGCGGTTGATCCGTTGGCTTCTACATCACGCGCCCTTGCTCCAGAAATTGTCGGAGAAGAGCATTATGCGGTAGCCCGTGAAGTGCAATCAACGCTTCAGCGTTACAAAGAGCTTCAGGATATCATTGCGATTCTCGGTATGGATGAATTGAGTGACGAAGATAAACTTGTCGTTCAACGCGCACGCCGCATTCAGTTCTTCCTTTCTCAAAACTTCCACGTGGCTGAACAGTTCACTGGACAAAAAGGTTCTTACGTGCCTGTAAAAGAAACGGTTCAAGGTTTCAAAGAAATCTTAGCCGGCAAATACGACCATCTTCCTGAAGATGCGTTCCGTCTTGTAGGCCGTATCGAAGAAGTTATTGAGAAAGCAAAAGAAATGGGTGTAGAAGTTTAAACTGGTCCTAGGAGGGTAAAAGCATGAAGACCGTTCAAGTCAATATCGTTACTCCCGACGGCCCAGTATACGATGCGAATATCGAAATGGTGAGTGTGAGAGCCGAAAGCGGCGATCTCGGTATTTTGCCAGGTCATATTCCAACCGTGGCTCCTCTTAAAATCGGCGCTGTTCGTCTGAAAAAAGACGGACAGACTGAATTGGTTGCCGTCAGCGGCGGATTTATAGAAGTTCGTCCTGATCAGGTGACCATCCTTGCCCAAACTGCTGAGACAGCGGAAGGCATCGATAAAGAGCGCGCAGAAGCTGCACGTCAGCGGGCGCAGGAGCGTTTGAATTCTCAATCAGATGATACTGACATTCGTCGGGCTGAGCTTGCATTACAGCGGGCTTTGAACAGATTGGATGTAGCAGGGAAATAATAAAAAAATCCTTCTCTTCATGAGAAGGATTTTTTTATGACTGCACAAGAGAATCAAACAGTGACAGCAGCGGCTGACTCTCTTTTTGACGCAAGTATAAACGATCACAGCAATTCACGGTATGCCATGATTTACGGTGTCTTCTAAAGCCCATTGTATAAGCCCCGTCTGTATACGGATAAGGCTTTACGATCCATTCGGCATCTTCGTGATGGGCAATCACACAATCTATAAGATAAACACTGATCATCTTCTCAAATTCTTCAATAGGAAGATTCCAATCAGCAAGCAAAAGCTCTTGTATGCTTTGAAAATAAAGGTGTTCAAGCTCTTCGAGGCTTTCTCTCGTTTGGGTGAGAGAAATGTTATAAAACTGACACAATTCATTCAGTTCTTCAATCTGTGACTGTCTATAATCATAATAGAATGCAATTGCTTCCCATTCCTGCTCAAATACAGGCAAGTCCTCACCATATTGCTTTTCAGGCTGAAAAAATGAATGATTCATAATTGCCAGCTCCTTTCCAAAAAAGTATACCATGCAAAAGAGCCGCTGTTTAAGCGGGGATTAGCCCTAGTTTTGGATGAATATTCCGTTCTGTATAAAATGTATCATCTTTATCTCTTCTTCTTATATAATAAGAAAGGGTATAAAGCGGAGAATGGATGAAAGGAGTGCGTATAGATGAGCGTATTGGGACAGCAGGCTGCAATTGGCATTATCGTTCACTTGATTTTTATCGCGGTCACTTGGTGGGCGCTTCAAGCCGTCAATATTGATCCGTTAATCAGAAAAGGCAAAGTCCTGCAGGCAAGACTTCTAATGATTTTGCTGACCATTGCAATCGGAACGACTGTCGGAAACTTCTTTTTGGATTACCTTAATTATTCACAGCAGCTTCCCTATTTATTTTGATAGGTTTTGATTGCCGAAAACATGGGAATGGCTGGGGAAGCGGGTTAAATCGCTTCCTGTAATCACGCGAGTTTTGACGAAGAATTCCACGTATGGCACCCCTTGCCTCCGGTAAAACTGGAGATTAGGGGGAGAGATCATAATGAAGAAAAAACAAGTAAGCTATGCTATTATTGTATCTGTTGTATTAAGTTTCGTCATTGCTGTTTTCCATACGATTCATGCGAGTGAGTTAACGCCATTAGCACAAATTGCAGAGGGAATGGAACGCCAGAATGTGTCAATTGATAAGTGGACTTTGCATGCAAAACAAAATATGTCTCTGACCGAAAAAGAATTTTATCAAAAAGTGCAACGTTTAAAATCAGAGTATCGTCAATATAATTGGGCACTTGCACAGGAAGACCAAATAGTAAAGGCCATTGGCACGTATACTGACAAAAAAAATCTTACTTCTTTTAAACTGCAGCTTGTCACAACCCTCAAAAAACACAACCCAACTTCGTATTTATTATATGAGCAAATGAGTCTTGAGACACCGATTAGCTGGAATGATACATATGAACAGTTTGAACGGCAGGCACTCGGGATATTCCAAGAAAAAGTAGTTATTTTTACTTGTCTAAATGGTCATTTAGATGATAATATGAATATTGTTTTGCAAAAAAAAGCAAATCAGTTATTAAATGAATTTCAAGCAAGATCTGTTGAACATGTAGTTGAGCCAAGTTTCGTTTCTATTTCTGCGTATACAGATGAGTGGAAAGAGTCTATCATGACCTCAGAACATAAAATGAATTTGCAAATTGCACTTAGAAGTGCAGGAATGGGCGGAAAACATATCGTTACGGTTGGCACACCAATCGTTACGACTGAATATTAATATAGAGAATTTAGGGACGCGGAGGGGAATACCTTGGAAAAAATCATCGTCCGCGGCGGTCAAAAGTTAAACGGCACAGTCAAAGTTGAAGGCGCTAAAAATGCCGTTTTACCAGTTATCGCTGCATCTTTATTAGCAAGTGAAGAAAAAAGCGTAATTTGTGATGTACCTACGCTCTCCGATGTATATACAATTAATGAAGTGTTGCGTCATTTAGGAGCAGATGTGCATTTTGAGAATAATGAAGTCACTGTAAATGCTTCATACGCTTTGCAAACTGAAGCACCTTTTGAATATGTGCGTAAAATGCGTGCGTCTGTGCTTGTCATGGGGCCGCTTCTTGCGCGTACAGGTCATGCAAGAGTAGCGCTTCCGGGCGGATGCGCAATTGGATCTAGACCAATAGACCAGCATTTAAAAGGTTTTGAAGCAATGGGCGCAGAAATTAAAGTCGGTAATGGCTTCATTGAAGCTGAAGTAAAAGGCCGTCTGCAAGGCGCAAAAATCTATCTGGATTTCCCAAGTGTGGGAGCAACAGAAAACCTGATTATGGCAGCTGCTCTAGCTGAAGGAACAACAACGCTTGAGAACGTGGCGAAAGAGCCTGAAATCGTTGATTTAGCAAACTATATCAACGGCATGGGCGGAAAAATCCGCGGAGCGGGCACCGGCACCATTAAAATTGAAGGAGTCGACAAGCTTCACGGCGTAAGACACCATATTATACCTGACCGTATTGAAGCGGGCACATTCATGGTTGCCGCTGCAATCACTGAAGGAAATGTTTTAGTTAAAGGAGCGGTTCCTGAACACCTCACTTCTTTAATCGCAAAAATGGAAGAGATGGGTGTTACGATTAAGGATGAAGGAGAAGGCCTTCGTGTGATCGGTCCGAAAGAACTGAAACCGATCGACATTAAAACAATGCCTCACCCTGGATTCCCGACTGATATGCAGTCACAAATGATGGCGCTTCTGCTTCGTGCAAGCGGCACAAGCATGATTACGGAAACTGTTTTTGAAAACCGTTTTATGCATGCGGAAGAATTCCGCCGTATGAATGGTGATATCAAGATTGAAGGTCGTTCTGTGATTATTAACGGCCCTGTACAGCTTCAAGGAGCTGAAGTTGCAGCTACTGACTTGCGTGCAGGCGCAGCGTTGATTCTTGCGGGGTTAGTGGCTGAAGGTCATACACGTGTTACTGAACTGAAACACTTAGACCGCGGTTATGTTGATTTCCATCAGAAGCTTGCCGGTCTTGGCGCAGACATCGAACGTGTAAACGATGAGTCTGCTTCTGAGCAAGAAAGCAAAGAAGTTGTCTCAGACTTAAACGCATAAAGGATTGAAAATCAGTATGTCATTCTGGCATACTGGTTTTTTATTTTTAGTGTATTATCATCATTATGCGCAAAATAGCAAAAAAGAATACGTAAATGACAAATAAAGTTTCTGTCCAAAAGGAGAGTCATATTAGCTTGTCCCTGCCCATAGACTAGACTAGAGTCGAATCCCGAGCAGGAGGCAGCTGAATATGAAACAATTCGCAATCACACTATCCGTACTATGTGCATTGATTCTCTTGGTCCCCACACTCTTAGTGATCCCGTTTCAGCATAATAAAGAAGCCGGGGCCAGAGGAGAATCAGGAAAGACAGCAGTCAACACGATACAAGAATCAAAAGGAGCGGAAACATTGAAAGCATCGCCTGTTTCTATTCCAGTCTATCGAACCGCCAATCAATCCGTAGAAGATATTCCGCTTGAAGAGTATGTCATCGGAGTCGTCGCCTCCGAAATGCCGGCTACCTTTGAACCTGAAGCGCTGAAGGCTCAGGCTCTCGCCGCAAGAACGTTTATTGTCAGACTGATGGTTTCAAATTCTGCAGTAGAGGCCCCTAAAGGCTCGCTGGTGGATGATACTCAGATGTTCCAGGTGTACAAAAGCAAAGCGGAGCTGAAGAATCAGTGGGGCGCAGATTATGAAGCAAAGCTGAAAAAAATCACAGATGCGGTTGCCAGTACGCAAGGCAAAATCTTAACGTACAACAACCAGCCGATTGAAGCCTCCTTTTTCTCCACAAGCAACGGTTATACAGAAAATGCGGAAGCATATTGGACAAGTGCCATTCCTTATTTAAAAAGCGTCAAAAGCTCTTGGGATAAAAAGTCTCCGAAGTATAAGGCCACCAAAACCTTTACAGTGGCGCAATTTGAACAAAAGCTTGGCGTCCAGCTGAATGGGTCAAATACAGTCGGAAAAATTACCGGAGAGACACCGGGCCATCAGGTGGCAACAGCCGTCATTAACGGCAAGACGCTGAAAGGAAGGGACATACGCGAAAAGCTAGGCCTCAATTCAGCTGATTTTGAATGGAAACGAAACGGAGACACCATTACCATTACCACAAAAGGCTTTGGACACGGTGTGGGAATGAGCCAGTATGGAGCCAATTTTATGGCGAAAGAGGGCAAAACAGTTGATGAGATTGTGAAGTACTATTATCAAGGAACACAGGTTTCAACCGCCGATTCGTTTTTAAATAAATATATGGCGAAGAAATAAAAAGACGCTTCATAAAGCGTCTTTTTTGCCGTTTTTAAGCGTATATTCTGTTCCTTAGTCTATTTTTATGTAAGAGCGGTTAAAGACCTTCTAAAGGCCTCCTGCGTATTTTATAGCCTATATGATGATGAGGGAATCAGTTCCTTTTTCATATTTGCTGACACTGAGATTGTGGTAAAGTAATCCACATTGATCGACAGACTTCGACAGACTCATATAACGAAAGGCGAAAGGCTGACAATCATGATTTTTCATTTTGCTGTTAGGCGGAAATCACTAATAAAAACAAAGGTTTCTATGCAAAAGTAAACAGCGGCAATGGGGAAGCCCGCCCTATTTATTTCTCTGTTTTTGTCGATTACGATTAGTTATGTTCAGCGTTGAACATCTGCACGCAGAAACAAACTTGAAAAGGGGCACGAACATGAAGAAAAGATTTTCACTGATCATGATGACAGGATTGCTATTTGGACTGACGTCACCTGCTTTTGCTGCTGAAAAAACAGAACCGAAGGCTGAAGCTCCGGCGAACGTGGCGGTTTTGCTTGATGCCAGCGGAAGCATGGCGAAAAGAATAGACGGTGTATCTAAATTTAATTCAGCCAAAAAAGAAATTTCAAAGTTTGCAAGCTCACTGCCTGCGGACACTCAAGTGAAAATGAGTGTGTTTGGTTCAGAAGGAAACAATAAGAATTCCGGAAAAGTTCAATCATGCGAAGCCATTCGCAACGTATACGGCTTCCAAAGCTTTAACGAACAGAGCTTCCTCAATTCTCTTAACACAATCGGGCCGACTGGCTGGACACCGATCGCAAAAGCGCTGAACGAGGCAAAATCTTCTTTCGATCAGCTTGATGCAAAAGGAGAAAAAGTCGTTTACCTGCTAACAGACGGTGAGGAAACATGCGGCGGCAACCCGATCAAAACAGCAAAAGAACTTCATAAAGACAACATCACAGTAAATGTGATTGGATTTGACTATAAAGAAGGGTATAAAGGCCAGCTGAACGCAATTGCTAAAGTCGGCGGCGGAGAATATTTCCCTGCTTATACGCAAAAAGATGTTGAGAAAATTTTCACTCAGCAATCACTGATGTTATCTAAATAAGAAAAAAAGAGGCTGAAAGGTCAGCCTCTTTTTTGTTTTTAACAAAACGTTCAAAAGTAAGCAGCTGCCCGCCTGTAGCATAGTAGCAGATTTCAGCTTTTCTCTCCTGATCACGGAGAAGAAAGAATGAATGGTGTCACATTCTTTCTATATTTTTTGGGTGAAAATAGCTAAAAAATATTGAGGTTTCCGGTGATTTTGAATAGAAAGTGAAAGGGAGATAAAAGGCAGCTTGCCCTATATCATTTTGTGGTTTCATATTCTAGCATAAAGAAGAATCCAACAAATGGTTGGAAAATATGATAAAGAAAGGAAGTTGAACATGAAAAAATTACTGACTGCCGGTATTATTGGACTGTTGACTGTCTCCATTGCGTCACCGTCTTTTGCCGCTGAGAAAAAAACCGACACGAATGTAGCTGTCCTGTTTGATGGAAGCGGAAGTATGGTTCAAAAAACAGGAGGAGAACGAAAGATAGACATTGCCAAAAAATCTGTAAAGTCTTTTGCCGAGCTGCTTCCTGAGGATACAAATCTGATGCTTCGCGTCTTTGGACATGCGGGAAACAATAAACTTTCCGGAAAGGCTCTTTCATGCAGCACAACAGAAACGATTTACGGCCTTCATCCATATGAAGGAACGCTCTTTGACCATTCATTAAGCGGCATCAAACCGACCGGCTGGACGCCAATTGCCAAAGCGCTTTCTGATACAAGAAAAGAATTTGAAGCGTTTGATGCAGACGGGAAAAACGTGGTGTATTTAATCACTGACGGTGAAGAAACATGCGGCGGAAATCCTGCTGATGAAATTGAAAAGCTTCGTGAAGCGAATGTAGATACGATTGTAAATATTATCGGCTTCAACTTTGATGTGAAAGGAAACGCAGAAATGCAACAGGCGGCTGTTGCTGGCGGCGGAGAATATATTTCAGCTGACAGCGCGGAAGAATTCGAGCAGGCCTGGGAAAAAGAAGCACAAAAATTTACTGAGTAACCGAATGAAAAGGCGCTCCCCAGGCGCCTTTTTCTATTGGTTTAAAAACAGGGCCGGCGGGAATGATACCCGTAAAGGGGTGGAAAACATGAGATTGTTAGGACTGATATTTCTTATAGCCGCCGTGGTTTTCATATTGCTCGGTGTTTTTCTGAAACTGGCAGCTTTCTTTTTTGTCAGCATGCTCACTTTGATCGCAGCTCTTGTGCTGTTTATGATCCTGAAAAAGAATCAGCATAACCAAACGTAGAGTCCTTTAGAATGGGCTCTTTTTTTTATAACAGGATTCGACAAAATCTGAGGAGTGTGAAAAAATATAAAGGCAGGAACATTGCGGAGGGGAAGAGACATTGAACGATAAAGTAACTGCGGTCAGGGAGATATGGCGTTATGAACAAGGGGAAATGAGCAGGCAAACCGACCGGATGGTGACAGAATATCCGTTGACGGTGATGGTGAACGGCAGTGAGTTTGTCACGCTCGTTTGCACGCCGGAGCATATCAAAGAGCTTGTCATCGGATTTCTCGCATCTGAGGGTGTTATTCGATTTCAAAAAGAGATTAAAAGGTTTACAATAGATGAAAGTCTCGGTTTTGTGTATGTCGATCTCATTCATCCTGAGACATTGAATCAACAGGAATATACGAAACGGGTGATCGGCTCGTGCTGCGGAAAGGGCCGCCATTTTTATTTTCAGCAGGATGTCAAAACCGCCAAGACGGCTGTCAGTCAAATGAAGATTTCGCCTGAAACTTGTTTGGCGCTTATGAAGGATATGCAAAAAGAAAGCGGGATGTTTCAGGAGACGGGAGGCGTACATAATGCGGCGCTTTGCGATACGGAGAAAGTGCTTTTGATGCGCACAGATATCGGCCGTCACAACGCGCTTGATAAATTATACGGACATTGTCTGCTGAATGGGATGTCTGTTCGCGATAAACTGATTGTCTTCAGCGGCAGAATCTCATCAGAAGTGCTGTTAAAAGCGGCAAAAATCGGCGTGTCGATTGTGATTTCAAAATCGGCCCCGACGGAGCTTGCGATTCAAATGGCGGAAGAATTAAATATTACAGCGATCGGATTTGTGAGAAACGGATCTTTTAATGTATATACACATCCCGAGAGAATTGGGGGACAGGAGGGGCTGCAGCAATGAATACAGAATCTCGCCAGATGTTAGATAAAAGGAACAGACCGCTCAGAGACCTTCGCATTTCTGTTACAGACCGCTGCAACTTCCGATGCACGTACTGTATGCCCGCCGAATTATTCGGCCCGGATTATCCTTTTTTAAAGAAAGAGGAGCTGCTTTCATTTGAGGAATTGGAACGGCTTGCGGCGCTGTTTGTCACCAGGTTCGGAGTGGAGAAAATCCGCTTGACCGGCGGAGAGCCGCTCATGAGAAAGGACATGCCCGAATTAATTAAAAAACTGGCCCGTATTCCAGGTTTACGTGATATTGCGATGACGACAAACGGGTCGCTGCTGCCTGTTTATGCCGACAAGCTCAAAGAAGCCGGTTTAAAACGGGTGACCATCAGCCTTGATTCATTAGAAGACGAACGCTTTAAAATGATCAACGGGCGAGGGGTTTCTGTCAGCAAGGTGCTTGAAGGCATTGAAGCGGCGAAACAAGCAGGGCTCGGCGTTAAAATCAACATGGTCGTCCAAAGGGGCGTCAATGAAAAAGATATCCTGCCTATGGCGCGCTATTTTAAAGAAAAAGGGCATATCTTGAGATTCATCGAATTTATGGACGTCGGCAACACCAACCAATGGGAAAAGAAAGACGTCATGACAAAGGCGGAAATCATTGATGTAATCAATGAACACATGCCGGTTGAACCGATCGCGCCTAACTATAAAGGGGAAGTTGCTTCAAGGTTTCGCTACTTGGACGGATCTGGCGAAATCGGCGTAATTTCTTCTGTATCTGATGCGTTCTGCGGCTCGTGTAACAGGGCACGCCTGTCTGCGCGCGGTGAGTTGTTTACTTGCCTGTTCGCTTCAAGCGGATATGACCTCAGAGCGCCGGTTCGGCAGGGATTAAGTGATGGCGAACTGACAGCGATGATCGGCACAGTGTGGAAGAATCGGATAGACCAATATTCAGTTGACCGGACTCTTTCAAAAACAGCGGGCAAAAAGAAAGTGGAAATGTCTTATATTGGCGGTTAATATGATAAAAGCTTATCGGCTAAGTCCGGTAAGCTTTTTTTGTGTCAAAAACTGTAATGCGCCAAAAAGTGCAAAAAATCCAATCAGAAACCGAAAAATATAAGGATAGGCAAAAAGAAGGAATCACTGGAAGAAATTTTAATTCTAAAGCCATACAATATGATAAAATATAACCACTAGTTCATAGAAAGGGTTGGAGAGGCATGGCCGCTTACGAGATCCCGTCATCTCAAGTAGGAGTGAAAATCAATCAGTGGTATAAGCACATTTTAGCATTTCAAGTGGCTGATGCCGTTCAGCTGAAGGAAGAGATTGATCATGATATAGAACATATGGAAGAGGATCAGCTGCTTCTGTTGTACTATCAGCTGATCAGCTACCGTCATCAAATTATGCTTGATTATGTAAAGCCCGACCTGCACGAGGAATCTCAGCTCCAATATCGTGAATTGATCGAGAGGCTGGAAAGCAGCAAGGACAGCATCTCGGGATTATCTGAGTATTATTTTCATTTGTTCAGAGGGATGTATGAATTTGAACAGAACAATTACATCTCAGCCATATCTTTCTATCGGAAAGCTGAGAAAATGCTTGCGTTTGTAGAGGATGATATTGAAAGAGCGGAATTTCATTTTAAAGTAGCGGAAGTATTTTATATTATGAAGCAGACCCACTTTTCCATGAATCATGCGATACAGGCGCTTGAGACCTACAAGGCTCATGATTTTTACAGGGTCAGAAGAATTCAATGCCATTTTGTCATATCAGGAAACTATATAGACTACAGAAATTATGAAAAAGCGCTCGAGCATCTCGATGACGCTTATCGTTTGGCTTTACTGGAAGGACAGCCCCGCTTGATCGGATCAGCCCTCTACAACATGGGGAACTGTTATGATGAAAAAGGAGAACTGGACCAGGCGGCTGCATACTTTGAAAAAGCGCTTCCTGTCTTTGAGGAACACCAGCTGGAGCAGCTCCCGAAAGCGCTGTTCAGCTTAACGCGTGTACTCTTCAAAAAACAGGCTGAACAGGCGGCTATGCATTATTATGAAAAAGGGATTGCCATCGCCCGAAAACGAAACGACAGCTTCAGTCTGGAAAAATATAAATTTCTGCAGGCTCTATATGTGGAATCCGTTAATATGGATATGATTCAAGAGGTATTTGATTATATGGAAGCCAAGTCCCTGTATGTGTATATTGAGGAATTTGCTCTGGATGCGGCTGCATATTCCAGCCTTCATGAAAACTATAAAGATGCGGTGTTTTTCTATGAAAAAGCGGTCAGCATGAGAGCGCTGATTCTGAAGGAAGACTGTTTATATCAAGTGTAAGACGAAACCATCTGATGCCGGATGGTTTTTTTATACAAAAAAAGGGGAGCATCGGGACGTTTATTTCCGTGGAGAACAGGAAAAATCGCTACATACTGTTTTTGAACACAAACGAATGGAAAGCCGCGATTTTGTGAAACAGAGAAATGGCGGAGTGCATATGTGTTGTTGTTTATGACAAGCGTGAGGGGGAATTCAATGTTTGGATTTGATGATATGGTGAAGTTTCTATGGTCTTTCCTCATCGTTCTGCCGCTTGTATCTATTATACATGTTGCCGGACACAGCTTTATGGCTTTTGTTTTTGGCGGGAAGGGTTCATTGGATATCGGGATGGGCAAAAAACTGTTCAAGATTGGGCCGATACAGGTCAGAACCATTTATTTTATGGATTCGTTTTGCCGGTACGGTGAGCTGAAGATCGACAACCGATTCTCACACGCACTTGTTTATGCCGGAGGCTGCCTGTTTAACTTAATAACCATTTTCGCAGTGAATTTGCTCATTATACACAGTGTATTGGAGCCAAATGTGTTTTTCTATCAGTTTGTCTACTTTTCTACGTATTATGTGTTTTTTGCCCTGCTGCCGGTCCGTTACTCAGAAAATAAATCATCTGACGGGCTGGCGCTCTACAAGGTGCTCCGTTACGGAGAGCGTTATGAAATCGATAAATAATATTCAAATGTTTACCGCTGCTCAGATCGGGAAGGTAACAAGTACACACTTAAATGAAGGGAGAGAATGACACATGGGTAACGATAGTGTAAAAGATAAAATGAAAGGCGGCTTAAATAAAGCCAAGGGAGAAGTGAAGGATAAAGTCGGAGATATGACCGACAAAACGGACATGCAGGCTGAAGGCAAAAAAGATAAGGCAAAAGGCGAGGTCCAAAAGGGTATCGGTGAAGCGAAGGATAAATTCACAGATAAAGATTAATCAGATCGGCAAGGCAAGAAACATTGTTTCTTGCCTTTTTTTTATGTGAATAAATATAACAAAAAAGACAATCGATTTGGTTAAAGTATCTAAATTTTTTAAATATTCTTTAAAGTAATGCGCCTGTTCTATATAATAAATGACATAAGTTGTTAACTTTTATGACATCAGTTGACTCAATCAGACAAAGGAGGTTCTGAATGAAAAGCAAAGGGGTTAGAATACAGGCTGTCTTTCTGATGTTTCTTATCATGATTCTGATCACGGGATGTACGGCGCCGAAGAAAGTGTCGGAAGCCAGCGGAGATGCGAAAAAAACAGTTGAAATTGACACAAGCGGGGATTCAGTGAAGGTTGGGATTCTTCACTCATTAAGCGGGACAATGGCAATCAGCGAGGTATCCGTCCATGATGCAGAGCTGCTGGCTATTCATGAAATCAACCAAAAAGGCGGCGTTCTCGGCAAAAAGCTTGAACCTGTCGTGGAGGACGGGGCATCTGACTGGCCTACCTATGCCGAAAAAATGAGAAAGCTGCTTCAGCAGGACAAAGCGGCGGCTGTATTCGGAGGGTGGACATCAGCGAGCCGCAAGGCGATGCTCCCGGTTGTGGAGCAAAATAACGGGCTGCTGTTCTATCCGGTGCAATACGAAGGCATGGAGTCATCGCCTCATATTTTTTATACCGGAGCAACGACAAATCAGCAAATCGTGCCGGCTGTCGATTGGCTGCTGAAGAATAAAGGCAAGACATTCTTTCTGATCGGCTCGGATTATGTGTTCCCGAGAACAGCCAATAAAATCATTAAAGCGCAAGTAAAAGCTGCTGGGGGAGAAGTTGCCGGTGAAGAGTATACGCCGCTCGGCCACACGAATTACAGTACGCTGGTCAGCAAAATCAAAGAAAAGCAGCCGGATGTAATTTTTAACACATTAAACGGCGACAGCAACGTGGCATTTTTCAAACAGCTGAAAGATGCGGGCGTGACAGCTGATGATATTCCTGTCATGTCGGCGAGTGTCGCAGAGGAAGAAATTCGGGGGATCGGGACAGATGTGTTAAAAGGGCATTATGCGGTGTGGAATTATTTCCAAACAACAAATACAGCAGAAAATCATACATTCGTGAAGAATTATAAAAAGCAGAACGGAGATAACAGGGTGACCAGTGATCCGATTGAAGCCGGGTATAATGCGGTGTATCTCTGGGCGGCAGCCGTTGAAAAAGCCAAGTCCTTTGAGATCGATAAAGTGAAGAAAGCGGCTGACGGGATTGCATTCAAGGCCCCGGGCGGCACAGTGAAAATCGATGGGGATACACAGCATCTTTACAAAACAGTTAGAATCGGGCAAATCACGGGGGATGGACAATTTAAAGAAGTATGGAACTCAGGTGATCCGGTAAAACCTGATCCGTATTTAAAAACGTACGACTGGGCAAAGGGGTTATCTAAATAAATCAAAGCCGTTTGCGGGAGAGGAGGCGGAACATGTCTGTCGTCGTGACTCAATTATTTAACGGGATCAGTCTCGGTTCTATTTTGATTCTCATTGCGATTGGATTGGCCGTTACATTCGGTTTGATGAACATTATGAATATGGCGCACGGTGAGCTGATGATGGCGGGAGCCTACACGACATATGTCATTCAGCAGCTGTTTTTAAGCTATTTGCCGGCTTCTCTCTTTTCTTATTACTTTTTTATTGCGGTCATCTTGTCGTTTACAGTTGCGGCACTGCTTGGCATTGTCATTGAAAAAGTGATTGTCAGGCGATTATATGACCGTCCGCTCGACAGCCTTTTGGCAACATGGGGGGTAAGCTTGATCCTTCAGCAGACGGCCAGGTCCATTTTTGGCGCGCCGAATGTCGCTGTTCAGTCTCCTGAGTGGCTGTCGGGAGGAGTGACACTGTTTTCGGTCACCTTTCCATATAAAAGGCTGTTTATTTTGGCGCTTGTTCTTTTTACGCTTGCGCTGCTGGGATTCTATTTGTTTAAAACTCCGGCGGGGCGGAGGATGCAGGCGGTTACGCTGAACCGGAGTATGGCATCCTGTCTTGGTGTATCTGTGAGAAAAACAGATACATTGGCTTTTGCGCTCGGAAGCGGGCTGGCCGGTATTGCGGGGAGCTCACTCACATTGCTCGGGTCAATCGGGCCTACTCTCGGTTCGTCTTATCTGGTCGATGCTTTTATGATCGTCATTTTAGGCGGGATCAGAAAATTAAAAGGAACAATTATCGGGGCTGTGATGGTGGGATTACTCAGCACATTTGTAGAGTATTCGACAAGCGCCACCATAGCCAAGGTTGTGGTGTTTGCGTTTATTATTCTCTTTCTGCAATGGCGGCCTTCGGGTCTCGCAAGCGTCAGAACGAGATTACTTGATTAGGGGGGTGCCGGATGAAGCGGTTTTCGCAATTCAGTCCGTATTTTGTGATGTTTGCCCTTTTTATCGCCGCTCCGTTCTTTCTTCAGGAGTTTCGATTGGGGCTGTTGGCGAAGTTTTTATGCTTTGCGATTGTGGCGGTCGGCATTTGCCTGATTTGGGGATATACAGGCATTTTGAGCTTGGGGCACGGCGTTTTTTTCGGATTGGGCGCCTACTGCATGGCGATGTATTTAAAAATAGAAGCCTCACCGTCCGGCATTCCTGATTTTATGGAGTGGGCGGGTGTCAGCGAACTGCCGTGGATCTGGGCTTTGTTCAGGCACCCTTTCGCTGCAATTGCGGCGGCTGTCGCTGTGCCTGTGCTACTGGCGTTTCTGCTCGGTTATTTTACGTTCCGCAACAATATAAAGGGAGTTTATTTCTCTTTGATATCACAGGCTGTCATCGTTGTGGTGGTCACACTGTTTATCGGCAGCCAGGAAATCACCGGCGGCACCAATGGACTTACCAGCTTCTATACGATTTTTCAATATTCTCTGGCTGATCCTGCCTTGAAGCAGATCCTGTATTTTGCCACAGTCTTTTTTCTCGGCCTTACTGTTGTGTTCGCTTTGTTTCTTACGAGAAGCCGCTTTGGCCGGCTTTTGCAGGCGGTTCGCGACGGAGAGAACAGGGTGCGTTTTTTCGGTTATCATTCCACCGTTTTTAAAGTGTTTATTTACTGTGTGTCCGCTGCGATGGCGGGAATTGCCGGGATGCTGTTTGTGCTTCAGGACGGGATGATCTCGCCGGAAATGATGGGCATCATCCCTTCAGTGGAAATGGTGCTGTGGGTGGCGATCGGCGGCAGGCACTCCATTTTCGGAGCTGTGCTGGGCGCGCTGTTAACGAACGGCATGAAAAGCTATTTAAGCGAATATTATCCCGACATTTGGCTGTATTTCCTCGGTGCGCTGTTTATGATCGTCGTGCTTTACTTGCCAAGAGGGATTGTCGGACTGTTTGAAAAGCTTGGAACCCAGCTTTCCTTCTCTAAAAAGAAAGGAGCGGCTGCATATGAAACCGATACTTATCTGCCGTGACGTGAAGGTTCAGTTTGACGGGTTTTGGGCGCTGCAGGGGGCAGATATCAGTGTACAGGAACATGATATTCACTTTTTGATTGGGCCGAATGGCGCCGGGAAAACAACCATGCTGGATATCATTTGCGGGAAAACAAAGCCGCATTCGGGCGAGATTGTGTTTCAGGAAACGGCTGAACTGACAAAGGTTCCGGAATATCAGATCGCGAAAATGGGCGTCGCCAGAAAGTTTCAGGCTCCGAGTGTCTTTACGCAGCTGACGGTGTTTGAAAACCTCGAGCTTGCCATGAAACAGAAAAAAACGATCCTTTCACTGCTGACAGCGCGCATGACAAAACAGCAAAGTGACAGGATCATAGACATTCTGCAGCTGATTGGGTTAGATGATAAACGGGATCTAACAGCCGGCAGCCTGTCACACGGGCAGAAACAATGGCTCGAAATCGGCATGCAGCTCGCCATGGAGCCGAAGCTTTTGCTGCTGGATGAACCGATCGCCGGTATGACGGGAAAAGAGCGTGATAAAACCGGGGCTCTCCTTGAGGAGATTGCCAAAACGTGTTCCGTTTTAATTGTGGAGCACGATATGGAGTTTGTCCGCTCGTTTTCCAGAAAAGTCACGGTGATGCATGAAGGGAGAGTGCTTTGTGAAGGATCGATGGATGAGATTACAAGCAATGAAGAGGTGGCAGCGGTGTATTTAGGAAGGAGCGGAGCGTCATGATAGCAGTCAGTAATGTGACATCCGGTTATGATCAATCCATGGTTTTGCATAACCTCAGCATGGAGGTCCGCCCCGGGCAGATCGTCGCTGTATTAGGCCGAAACGGAGTCGGCAAATCCACTTTGCTGAAAACGATCATCGGCCTGATCCCGGCCAAACAGGGGCAGATCCGTTTTCATCAAACGTTTGTTCAAAACGAAAAGACGGAAAAACGGGCAAGAGCTGGAATTGCGTACGTGCCCCAAGGGAGAGACATCTTCCCCGCTTTAACCGTTCGTGACAATCTTTTGCTCGGAGAAGAACCGCTTCCTAAGAAGGAGCGGAGAGGGCGGATCAAGGAAGAGATTTTTCATTGGTTTCCTGTTTTGAAGGACATGCTCGACCGGAAAGGCGGCGATTTAAGCGGAGGACAGCAGCAGCAGCTTGCGATTGCCAGAGCGCTGATGGGAAATCCAAAAATTATTTTACTTGATGAACCAATGGAAGGAATTCAGCCCTCTATCGTGGAATTGATTCAAAAAGTCATCTTAGAAATTTCCAGAAAAGAAGAGACTGCAATTGTTTTGGTGGAACACAGCTTAGAGAACGCCTTAACGTGCGCTGATTATCTTTACGTCATGGACAGGGGAACGGTCGTCGCTCACGGAAAGGCTGACGATGAAACGGCTCGCCGTTTTGAAAGGCATCTCACCGTATAATCAGCATCCTGAGAAAGGGAGGTGATGGCCCGCCTGCATCGTTCCGGAGATTCATGTAACGCAATCCGCTTTATGAATGACGATAATAAGGAGGACCTAAGATGAAACTGACACCGGTTGAACAAGAGAAATTGCTCATTTTTGCAGCGGGAGAATTAGCCAAACAGCGAAAGGCGCGCGGCGTTCTGCTGAACTATCCCGAGGCTGCCGCTTATCTCACCTGTTTTATCATGGAAGGCGCGCGTGACGGAAAGGGAGTGGCGGAGCTGATGGAAGCCGGCCGCCATGTATTGACTGAAAAAGATGTCATGGAGGGCGTGCCTGAGATGCTGGACAGCATTCAGGTGGAAGCTACATTCCCTGACGGAGTGAAGCTTGTCACAGTACACCAGCCGATTTCTGCGGAGGTGAAGTCATGAAGCCGGGAGCATTTCAGATTGCTGAAGGGACCATTACGATTAACGAAGGCCGCCAGACACGGGAGATAGCGGTGAAAAACACCGGATCACGTTCCATTCAGGTCGGTTCACATTTTCATTTTGCGGAAGCCAATGGTGCGCTATCGTTTGACCGCGAACAAGCCATCGGCATGCGTATCGACATTCCGTCAGGCACATCGGTCCGTTTTGAGCCAGGTGAGGAGAAAACGGTCACGCTTGTTGAATTCAGCGGACGAAAAACAGTAAGAGGACTGAACGGAATGGCCGATACGTATATCGATGAACGCGGGAAAGAAAAAACGTTAGCCAACTTAAAGAAAGCCGGCTGGATGGAGGGTGTGATTCGATGAAAATGTCACGGGAGCAATACGCGGAGCTGTTTGGTCCGACAACGGGCGATAAAATCAGATTGGGCGATACGGACTTATGGATCGAAGTCGAAAAGGACTTCACTGTTTATGGTGAAGAAATGATCTTTGGAGGCGGAAAAACGATCCGTGACGGCATGGGCCAAAACGGCAGCATTACAGGAAAAGACGGCGCTTTGGATTTGGTGATCACCAACGTCGTGTTATTGGATTACACAGGCATTGTCAAAGCAGATGTCGGTGTAAAGGACGGCCGGATCGTGGGTGTCGGAAAAAGCGGCAACCCCGATATCATGGACGGGGTCGATCCGCATATGGTCATTGGTGCGGGTACAGAGGTGATCTCCGGTGAAGGCAAAATTTTAACGGCTGGAGGAGTGGATACGCACATTCACTTTATTTGTCCTCAGCAGATGGAAGTTGCGCTTTCTTCAGGAGTCACGACTCTTCTTGGAGGCGGAACGGGACCTGCTACAGGAAGCAAAGCGACAACATGTACGTCAGGTGCATGGTATATGGCAAGGATGCTGGAAGCGGCCGAGGAATTCCCGATCAATGTCGGCTTCTTAGGAAAAGGGAACGCATCCGATAAAGCGCCGCTGATCGAACAGGTGGAAGCCGGCGCCATCGGCCTGAAGCTTCATGAAGACTGGGGCACGACGCCAAGCGCTATCAAAACGTGTATGGAAGTTGTGGATGAAGCCGATATTCAAGTCGCAATCCATACGGATACGATCAATGAAGCGGGCTTCCTGGAAAACACGCTCGACGCAATCGGAGACCGGGTGATTCATACATATCACATTGAAGGAGCAGGCGGGGGCCACGCTCCGGATATTATGAAGCTCGCCTCTTACGCGAACATTCTGCCGTCATCCACAACGCCGACAATCCCTTACACCGTCAATACGATGGATGAGCACCTTGACATGATGATGGTCTGTCACCATTTAGATGCGAAGGTGCCCGAGGACGTGGCGTTCAGCCATTCCAGAATCAGGGCTGCGACGATTGCGGCAGAGGACATTCTCCATGATATCGGCGCGATCAGCATGACATCATCGGATTCCCAAGCGATGGGGCGGGTTGGCGAAGTCATTATCCGCACTTGGCAGGTGGCTGACAAAATGAAAAAACAGCGCGGCGCTCTCATTGGAGAAAACGGAAACGATAACGTACGTGCGAAACGCTACATTGCCAAATATACGATTAATCCGGCAATTACTCACGGCCTCAGCCATGAAGTCGGTTCTGTAGAAAAAGGAAAGCTCGCTGACCTTGTCCTGTGGGATCCTGTATTTTTCGGCGTGAAACCGGAATTGGTCTTAAAGGGCGGCATGATAGCACGCGCGCAAATGGGGGATCCAAACGCGTCTATCCCGACTCCGGAGCCTGTGTTCATGCGCCAAATGTATGCTTCCTATGGTAAAGCCAACCGCTCAACTTCCGTCACGTTTATGTCCCAGGCGGGCATTGAAAGGGGTGTGGCGGAAAGGTTAGGGCTGGAAAAAAGAATTTCTCCTGTGAAAAACATCCGCAAGCTGAGCAAGCTGGATATGAAATTAAATGCTGCTTTGCCGAAGATTGAAGTCGATCCGAAAACGTATCAGGTCTTTGCTGACGGAGAAGAATTGTCCTGCCAGCCTGTCGATTATGTTCCGCTGGGACAGCGATATTTCTTATTCTGACAAGACACGGCCGGAGTGCATCCGGCCGTTTTATTGACTAAACGGATGCGCAAGAAGCGCAAATTTAGTGTATATTATATGTTGACAAATGAATTAAATGTAACTATTATAGTTACAACGGTGGTGAAAAAACATGATTAACAGCCGTCTTGCTGTTGCCATTCATATTTTATCGCTCATTTCGATGGATGAAAAAGCGTCTTCGGAAATCATCGCTGACAGTGTCAACACCAACCCGGTTGTTGTAAGAAGGATGATCAGCCTGCTGAAAAAGGGCGATATTCTCACATCACGCGCCGGGGTGCCGGGCGCGAGCCTCAAAAAAGATCCGGCTGATATTTCTCTTTTAGAAGTATATCGAGCTGTTCAAAACCAAGAGGAACTATTTGCGGTTCATGAAAACCCGAACCCGAAGTGTCCGGTAGGCAAAAAAATTCAGTGCGCGCTGGATGAGACATTTGATAGTGTGCAAAAAGCGATGGAAAATGAGCTGGCAAGCAAGTCATTAAAAGATGTAATGAATCATCTCTTTTGATCAAAAGGGATGACTTCTCACCACTAACATGTAACTAAAATTGTTACAAATAAGGAGGAAATCAAAAATGAAAATAGGAATTATCGGTGCAAGCGGAAAAGCGGGAAGTCTGATTTTGAAAGAAGCGAAGGAAAGAGGTCACGAGGTAACTGCCATTGTCCGAAATGCATCTAAAGTGCAGGATCAGAATACAGCGATTTTGGAGAAAGATGTTTTTGAACTGACGGCAGAAGATCTCAAGCCTTTCGATGCACTCGTTAACGCTTTTGGAGCTGCGCCTGGCCAGGAACATCTTCATGTTGAAGCAGGCAGAACATTAATCAGCCTGCTAAAGGATGCAAAACATACAAGATTGTTTGTCGTCGGCGGAGCGGGAAGCCTGTTTGTTGATGAAGCCAAAACAACACGTTTAATGGATACACCGGAATTCCCGAAAGAATATCTTCCGACTGCATCAAATCAAGGAGAGAACCTGAAAGACCTGCAAAAGGCAGACTCTATTTCCTGGACGTTCCTCAGCCCGGCGGCGTTTTTTGATCCGGCAGGAAAGCGGACGGGATCTTACCAAAAAGGAAAAGACAATGTGATCGTAAACGCAAAAGGCGACAGTTATATCAGCTATGCCGATTATGCGATTGCTGTTTTGGATGAGCTTGAACATCCGTCACACAAAAATGAACGCTTCACAGTAGTAAGCGAAGCGGAATAACAAGAAAAAACCCGGAGGATGCTCCGGGTTTTTCTAATTAATAGGTGCTGTACGTATTATAATCGCTGAATATGCCGTCGGCAATTCCAAGCATTAGAAAGATGAAGAATGCGATGATCGCCAGAATCGATACAGCGATGCTCACGATTAAATAAATCCCTTGCATCTTTACAAATTTCGCATAGTTCTCCAGCATTAAATCCTCAGATTGCCCGCTATGCTTTTCAGCCATTAAGCCTGCTTCTTTTGCTGACCGCATCAAAAAGATGCCTGAAATGATTTGCAGTACGCCCGGCACTGCGCCGATAAGAAAAAAGAACGCGCCTGAAAGCGCAGTAAAAGCACCCATAATAATAAATAAGATGCCTGTTGCTTTTCCCCATTTTGAAATACTGATGAGGGTTTTGTTGACCGTTTCCGGATTCATTGACACGGGTCCCCTTTACAAAAAAATACTCACTTTTCTTTTATACACTATTTGTGAGAAGTTTTGTATAAAGAAATAGAAATAATGAATTGATTTTGCCGCGGTGTGAATGGGGTTTGGCCTGACGATCCGGAGGTGCAAGCCGCTGTTGATAAATTCCGTGATCATATTAGTGATTTTTTATTACGGTTGCACGCTATATGAGAAAGGTCACGCGCGTTTTTACGGGGTGCGTGATGATAGATTATGACCATGCTGAAAAGCCCCGGCCATAAAGGCCGGGGGGATTGGCACATCTTATAAAATCGGCGACAGCAGCCGTGACACGGATTCCTTGATGCGGATCCATAATGACCGCTGCTGATATTCCTCGTAGGTGTATTTTCTGGATACAAGCAAATCTTCTTTAAATGTAGAAACCAGTTTTTTGGCAATGTTGATATCATAAATAAATGCATTAACCTCAAAATTCAGCCTGAAGCTTCGGACGTCGATATTCGCTGTCCCGACTGATGCAATTTCGTCATCCACAACGATTGTTTTCGCATGGATAAAACCATTATCGTAAATATAGACGGTGGCTCCGGCTTTTAAAAGATCCCCGATATACGAAAGCGTGGCCCAGTATACAAAAGCATGATCAGGCTTGTTCGGTATCATAATGTTGACATCAATGCCTGACAGGCACGCGATCCTCAATGCATCCAGCAGGCTTGCGTCCGGAATAAAATAAGGTGTTTGTATCAAAATGTTCCGCTTGGCGTTTGAAATCATTTTGATGTAGCCATTTTTAATTTGTTCCCATTCGGAATCGGGCCCGCTCGTAACAATCTGCATCCCGACGTTTCCCTTTGGGCTGCAATCGGGAAAGTGGTTCGGGATATAGGTGAGCGTATGATGATGTGAAGCTTGGTTCCAGTCAAGGATGAATCGTGTCTGAATGGCGTGAACGGCCGTTCCCTGCAATCGAATATGGGTATCTCGCCAATAGCCGAACTTCGGATTGAGCCCGAGATATTCATCCCCGACATTAAACCCTCCGACATAACCGGTTATGCCGTCTATGATAACAAGCTTTCGGTGGTTGCGGTAATTCAGCCGAAGGTTAATCGGCCTGAGCTTTGAAGGGAAAAAGACCTCCACATGCCCGCCGGCCTCACGCAGTTCTTTAAAAAACTTTTTGCGCAGCGTTCTGGACCCGAGCTCATCATACAAAACCCTGACCTGAACACCTTCTTTCGCTTTTTGAATGAGGGCGTCCCGCAATTTTTTTCCTAATTCATCACCTTTGTAAATATAATATTGTAGATGGATATGATCCTTTGCCTTTGATATGTCATGTAAAAGCCGCTGAAACTTATCACGTCCGTCTGTTATGACATCAACTGAATTATCCTCTGTAAAGACAGCGTGATTATTCATGATGAGCATATATATTAAATCCTTATTATCAAAGGTTGCCCGGTTGTTGAACTGAAATTGCCTGTTTTCTAATTCTTCAAGCTGATGCTGCAGCAGCTTTTCGATGCCGATTTTCTTGCGATCCTCCCATTGAAACAAATGCTTGCGTCTGAGATTATGACCGAATAATAGGTATAAAATAAAGCCTAAAACGGGAATAAAGAAAAGAACAAGCAGCCAAGCCCATGATGCACTGGCATCGCGCCGTTCTTTGAATATGACAATGATGGCCAAAAGAATATTCAAAATGAAAAAAAGTGACAAAAGGATGGAAGAAATACTCACTTTGTAACCCCGCTAATTCATATTTATCAAGAAGATTGCCATTAGTATTCCATGAATAACAGCAATCTGATTCCCATTACAAATTATAACACTGACTTTTTAAAAGAATAAAGTGTGTTGATCCAGATTCTTCGCGAAAAACACGGGCAGATTTCTTTAAAACCAGCTTGCACCTGCGTTAAAATAACCTCATATGATAACGTTCGTGAAGCCTTGCAAAATCAAATAAAGGGGGAGAATTACATGAACTTTTACAGAATTGAACAAATGCCGGGGTTCATTAAAACAGAAATGCAAAAAATTCAAAAGGCTGTACAGCCTTTAATGAAGAAAACTGTCATTTACCGTTTTCTTGCTGTTCCGCTTGCTGCATTCTCTCTCTTTAATTTGGCTGCTTTCCTTTTTCATGCTTCAGCAGACAGAGAGTCTCTGATCAGCGCCGGACTTTTTGCGCTTCTTGCTGCACTTGGATTAGCATTTTTTAAAGAAGCGGGCTATCAGCATAAACAAATTCAAAAGACCGTTCATATTTATATGCTGAACAGAATCAAAAAGAGCGAAATTCTTTCAGAAGAGCGCAAAAACACGTATACGCGCCAGATCAAGGAAGAACCGTTTGCGATGCGGAGCTTTGTTGAGTTTTTGACTGAAGAAGACAGACGCAAGAAAATGCTGTATTAAAAAAGAGCTGACATGGGTCAGCTCTTTTTATTCAAATACGGGCTCATCTTCATAATAATAGGAATCCGGGTCTTCATACGTATCCATATCCTCAAAAGCGGCGATGCCGACAAATACGAGGAAGAAAATAAGCAGTATGATTCCGATAAGGCCTGCGGCGATACTTGATGCAGCGTAGAATAATTGCATTTTGATAAATTTCCCGTAGTTCTCCAGCATGCTTTCACCCGCACTGCCGGTCAGATTTCCGCTCGCCTCTTTTGCTGATTTTGCTGACCGCATCAGAAATACGCCTGAAATAATGAGCAGAACGCCTGGAATAGCGCCTATGACTGTCATTAAAGCCGACAGGGCAGCCAGCGCGCCCATGACAATCAAAAGAATTCCTGTTATTTTGCCCCACTTTGCAATGTCTGAAAGCGATTTGACGGCAGCAGCGCTCAGTTCTCGTTTTTCGCCCTCTGTGCTGTTGTTCTCCTGCTCGGTCACGCTGTTTTCTTCGTGATGATTTTCAATATGGTTTTCATCTTTATCAAGACTAATCATGATAGCTCTCTCCCTAATATTTTTAAGTCATATCGCTTGCCGTCCATTTCGGCAATGCCGGGGAATAACCCCCATTCCTTGAAACCGTGCTTTTCAAACAGCTTCAGGCTAGGCTTATTATGTCCGAAAATGAAGGCCATAAGCGAGCGGATGCCAAGCTCCGGCGCGATGCGGAGCGCTTCCTGAAGCAAATGCGTTCCGGCGCCTTTGCCGCGGCATGATTCATGAATGTATATGCTGATCTCGGCTGTTTTATTATAAGCAGGCCTGCCGTAAAATCTTTCGAAGCTGATCCATGCAGCCACGTCCCCGTTTTCATCCTCAGCAACATACAGCGGCCGTTCGTCTGTATGTCCCAAAAACCATGCCATCCGGTCTTCCGGAGTTACCGGTTCAGTATCGGCTGTTACCATTCGCGAGGCAATCGTAGAGTTATAAATCGCTACAACCGCTTCTATATCCTTTTTTTCAGCAAGACGTAATGTTAAGTTCATACGTATCTTGTTCTCCTCTCAAAAAAATTACATATTTTCTTATCAGCCTGCACAAACTATATCTAAAAAAGTTTTTTATATCGATGTATATATTTTCAGAAAAGTGTTCAGAATGTTGCTGAGGTGATGAAACAATGAGAGAGGAAGAAAAGAAAACTTCTCAAGTCAAAAAACTTCAGCAGTTTTTTCGTAAACGCTGGGTGTTCCCTGCAATTTACTTAGTCAGTGCGGCCGTCATTTTAACAGCTGTCCTTTGGTATCAATCTGTATCAAATGATGAGGTAAAGGATCAGTTAGCTGATAACGGCGGAAGCTCCGCGTATGACAACAACGACGATGCAGTTGAAGTAGGAAAGTCTATGGAAAATGTCGCAATGCCGGTTGTTGATTCTGAAAACGTTTCTGTTGTGAAAAAGTTCTATGAAACTGATGCCGCAAAAGAAGAAAAAGAAGCAGCACTCGTTACCTATAATAACACGTACAGCCTAAGCAAAGGAATTGACTTAGCTGAGAAAGACGGAAAAGATTTCGATGTTTCTGCTTCTCTAAGCGGTACGGTTGTGAAAGCTGAAAAAGATCCAGTGCTGGGATATGTTGTGGAAATCGAACATGCTGATGGGTTATCTACTGTGTATCAATCACTTTCTGAAGTAGGTGTTGAGCAAGGCGACAAGGTGAAGCAAAACCAGGTCATCGGAAAGTCTGGCAAGAACCTTTACAGCGAAGAAAGCGGCAACCACGTACACTTTGAAATCCGTAAAGACGGAGTTGCTATGAACCCGCTGAACTTTATGGACAAGCCGGTTTCTTCTATTGAAAAAGCGGCAGCTGCAGAAGAAAAAGCTGCAACTGAGGAAACAGAAGAATCCATTCAGCAATCATCAGAAAAAAAGGATGGTTCGACTGAAAAAGGAACTGACGAAAAATCCGAGGACAAAACGGATGATTCAACTGACAAATCAGGTTCCAAAGAAAGCAGCACAACAGAAGGCACTGAACAGTCCTAATGAAGAAAACGTCTATCGGTGTGATAGGCGTTTTTTTGTTACTTTTTGTTTCACTGTGCCGTCTATGTATTTACATGCACAAGATGCCGCTGGAAAGGAGGCTGTTTTTATGCATCGTCTATTACTCGCAGGCTGGATCTTCTTCATTTTACTCTCTGTCTGTACAGAAAGCTTCAGTGATATGGTGATGTCGCAGACAGTGGCATTTCACTTTCATCCGCATCCTGATCTAAACCGATTTTTAGACATGGATTTTACTCAGCTGACCACGCCTGTAGCTGTGATTCAAAAAATCGGGCACGCGTTTTCTTTTTTGGTGCTGACATATTTGCTCTGGAAGCAATGGAGCTGTATAAAATGGGCCTCGGCCGGAGCATTTGTGTTTGCCGTTTTTACGGAAATCATTCAGCTTTTCTTCAGCAGAAACGGCTGTATCCGGGATGTGCTCATTGACAGTGTTGGGATTGCCCTGTTTCTTGGTTTATTTGTTATCGCAAAGCGGAATAAACATGAGGTGTATGAAAAATATTAAAGCCGGCGCTCTGCATTCAGAGGCCGGCTTTTTTGCTTAGAAATTTTGATCGGTTGGTTTTTTCGTAATCTTGTTGATAATCGCTTCATAGATTCGAACGATGAAATCAACGAACGGGCGAAGAAGATCTGAAAATCTAAAGAACAGGAACCCGATAATGATCGCGACAACAAGACTGCCCAACACATCTACAGGATAGTGATGTCCCACCCAAATTCGTGAAAAACCGGTCAAAAGCCCGAAGATGACGAGCGGCCAGCCGATTTTACGGTTTCTGAAAAGCATTGCGATCGAAATGGCTAGCGCTCCCGTTGTGTGGTCACTCGGAAAAGAAGCATCCGCATCGTGCGGAATCAGCGTATGCACTGTGTGAGCGACGAAAGGGCGTGGTTCAACATAAACTTGTGTAATCAAGAAATTAATCACAAGACCCGCAATTCCTGTAATTCCTGCGTAAAGCACGTTCTTTCTGCTTTGTGTGTTCCCGAACAGCCACATCACCAATAAGATAAGCGCATAGGCAACGATCGCGTATTCCGTTATGAAAACCATAATGGAATCGAGAACAGAATTGTGATGAGATAATCCATGGATAGCTTTAAATATTTCGTAATTCAAATAATCACCTTTTACATTTTTATATTAAGTAGACTCATCTTACTCAGAAAAAGTTTCAAATAAAAATAGAGATTGTCTGAAATCATGGTGCTTGAAGAGGATTCGAATGGGTACCACGGTTTCTGGGGGTTTTTTCTGTTCGCAAAAAAAGAGATCCGGAGTGTCCGAATCTCTTAACGATATTACAGCGCTTCAGGTCCTTCTTCGCCGGTGCGGATATTAATCGTATTGCCGATTTCATAGACAAAGATTTTACCGTCACCCGGTGATCCCGTTTTCAGAACCCGCTTAGCGGTCTCAGTTACTTGATCAACAGGAACCTTGCTGACCACGATTTCGATTTTTAACCGTTCATATACATTGCTTTCTATTTTTACCCCTCGATAAAGCTCCGTATGTGCTTTTTGAAGCCCGCAGCCGTGAACATTGGAGAAGGTCAGAGAGGTGACTCCGATTTTTCCGAGTTCCTGCTTCAGCTTTTCAAAATTTGCCGGACGCGTTACAATTTCTACCTTGAACATTTGACCGCTCATAGCGTCACTCCTCACATAGAATCTTGATATGCTTTTTCCCCGTGCATTGTTAAATCAAGCCCGAGTGATTCTTCTTCTTCGGTTGCGCGTAGGGGAAGGAAGAGGCCTACAATTTTAATAATAACGAATGTGACAATAAATACAAAAACATAAGTTGCGGCGATCGCTACAATTTGTTTCCAGATTAAACTTGCATCCCCGTAGAATAAACCATCTGCACCAGCGGAGTTGACTGAAGTTGTTGCGAACAATCCTGTCGCGATGCCGCCCCATGTGCCGCCGATGCCGTGCAGGCCAAAGGCGTCAAGTGCGTCATCATATCCGAATTTCTGTTTCAGCGAGAAGACCCCCCAGAAACAAACCGCTCCGCCAATGATGCCAATGATAATAGAAGAAAACGGTGTGACAAACCCGGCCGCCGGCGTAATGGCCACAAGTCCTGCGATCGCTCCTGATACCGCGCCGAGCATTGTCGGTTTTTTATTGATGATCCATTCAACCAATATCCAGCCGGCAATCCCCGCTGCAGCTGCCGTGTTTGTATTAATAAAGGCGTACATGGCCACATCGTTTAATGTCAGGGCGCTGCCGACGTTAAAACCGAACCAGCCGAACCAAATCAGGGCGCCTCCCAAGAAGGTGTAAATGAGGTTATGCGGAGAAGACGCTGTGCCGTCTTTCCGTTTGCCGAGCACGATAGCCAGAACAAGGCCGGCCACCCCGGAAGAAATATGAACAACGTTTCCGCCCGCGAAATCAAGTGCGCCAAGCTGGCCGATCCAGCCTCCGCCCCATACCCAGTGAGCAACCGGCGTGTAAACCAATGAAACCCATAAAACCGAGAATAAAAGAAAAGCGCCGAATCGCATCCGCTCTGCGAAAGCCCCGGAAATGATAGCAGTTGTCAGAACCGCGAACGTCATTTGGAACATCATAAATAATGAATGGGGAATCGTGTCGCTGTAATCACCCGGATCAAATCCGACCCCCTTCAGACCTGCCCACTCCAGTCCGCCAATGATTGAATTGCCTGGTGCGAAGGCAAGGGTATATCCGAACAGCACCCAAACGATGGAAACGATGGCGATGGAAGAGAAACTGTGCATTGCTGTACTCAGCACATTTTTGCTTTTTACCATTCCTCCATAAAATAACGCTAACCCCGGGGTCATCAGCCACACGAGTAAAGCGCAAAAGAACATAAATACTGTATCGCCCATTTGCATGTCTCATTCCTCCGTATCTTTCAGAATAAAAGCAATTATGATATTTCTTCATTATAGAGAAAAAAGAATGATAAAACATTTTCATGTGAGATTTCCTAACATGTTTTTTAGTGTGTGTTATCGATGCGGGCGAAGAAAGAAAAAACGCTATTTGCCATACAAGACTTTATGTCTATAAAATAATTCTGTTTTTATGAGAAAAAAGGGAATTGACAATAAATAGAATTATATATAGTGTATTAAGTGTACTAGTTGATATAATACATTAAGGGGGATGCGATATGAATAAAGGCAGCAGGCTGCTGAGAGCGTTAAGAAAGTCCATTCCGGCGACATTCCGGTTGTTTTTGGCCTTTAATTTTGTTGTGTACGGCCTGGCGAAAGTGGTCATGGGGCAGTTTGGGGGAGCAACACCTGAAATTGCAGCTGCGGTGGGAAAGGGAAAGGGATTTACAATTGCGTGGACATTTTTTGGTTATTCTCATGTCTATGAAGTATTTATAGGCTTTGGAGAAATCATTGCTGCAGTTTTGCTGTTGATTCCAAGAACATCTGCGTTAGGTGCCGTTGTATTTATGCCGATTATTGTGAACATCGTCATGATTAACTATTGTTTTGATATTGGCGTGCAGGATCTCAGTACGATATTAATGATCATGTGTTTGATTCTGCTTTGGATTGACCGCCGCAAATTTATGGGCATGTTTAATCAGCAGCCGATTAACGGCAGGCAGGTGACGAAGCTATGACACCTTTTATGATCGCAGTGCTTGCCGGTATGTTTGTATGCACCACCTTTTATTTTTATATAAAAGAAAAATCGTGAGATAAGCGCTTCTCCTGAGAACTTCACAAGCGTCATGCAAGAATTCATGTGAAGTGAAGAGTAAAATATGGGATGTGAGAAACACTAACCAGCATCAGGAGGAAACGCAAAATGAACACACTTACCATTGATTTTCAAAACACAGCATTGGTTATCATTGATCTGCAAAAAGGAATTGTGCCAATAGACAAAAGCGGACAGGTTGTCCCGAATGCGAAAAAACTTGTTGATGAATTCCGGAAACATAACGGCTTTATCAGCTTTGTGAATGTTGCCTTCCATGACGGAGCGGATGCGCTAAAGCCGGAAACGGATGAACAGGCGCAGGGAGGTTCAGGTGAAATGCCGGCGGACTGGGCGGAATTTGTTCCGGAAATCGGTGTGCAGGACGGAGATTACACAGTGACCAAACGCCAGTGGGGCGCGTTTTTCGGCACGGACTTAGATTTGCAGCTGAGACGCCGCGGCATTGATACCATTGTACTATGCGGCATTGCCACAAATATCGGAGTGGAAAGTACGGCTCGCGAGGCCTTTCAGCTTGGCTATCAGCAGATTTTTATTACTGACGCGATGTCCACGTTCAGTGAGGAAGAGCATGAAGCGACACTGCGCTTTATTTTTCCGAGAATCGGCAAATCGCGGACAACAGAAGAATTTTTATCACAAGTGAAATGAAAATATCAAAAAAGAGCCGTGCTGTCTTTTTAACAGCGGTAGCTTCAGGAACGATGCTGAATCCGCTGAACTCGTCTATGATTTCTCTGGCGCTCCACAGTATCCAGCATGAGTTTCACCTGTCATTTACAACGGTTTCCTGGCTGATCTCCTCTTTCTATTTGGCGAGTGCTGTTGCCCAGCCCGTGACGGGAAAGCTTGGTGATTTGATTGGGCGCAAAAGTTTGTTTTTATTCGGGCTTATTCTTGTGGCGGTTTCCGCCATCGGGGCGCCGTTTGCGCCAACCTTTATGACATTATTGGTCATGCGGCTGTTTCAATCGGTGGGGAGCAGTGCGATTTATCCGTCGGGAGTCGGGCTGATACGAAATCACATACATGAGCGCCAGGCTTCAGCCATGGCGGTGCTGTCCATATTTGCATCTGCAATGACGGCGCTGGGGCCGACAGTCGGCGGCTTTTTGATTGTCTGGGGCGGCTGGCCGGCGATTTTTATCGTCAATCTGCCGTTTATTATCCTCAGCTTCCTATTCGGGATGTATATGTTCCCGAAGGATCAGAAAAAAGGGGTGGGGATCAGAGCGGTTATCCGGCAGCTAGATGTTCCGGGAATCCTTTTGTTTGCCGGCGGGATCATTTTGCTCCTGTCCTTTTTGCTTTCATTCAGCACATCCCCGCATGCGTCAGAAGGTGTGATTGGTGTCATTCTGCTTGTCGCATTTATCTGGCGTGAGCTGAAAACGGAGAAGCCGTTTATTGATGTCCGTTTGTTTAAAACGCAGCGAAGCCTGTCAGCGGTATACGTTCAGTTTATTTTACTCAATGTATTCTTCTACTGTTTATTTTTCGGCCTGCCGAGTTATTTTCAGGATGAAATGCATCTTTCTGTCCAAACGAGCGGTCTGTTTATGCTGTTCATGTCAGGAATGAGCATCGCTGTATCGCCCATTACAGGCAAGTGGATTGACCGATCGGGAGTCATCAAGCCGATTTTGGCGGGGGCGCTTCTGATGACGGCTGGCGCTGTACTCTTAACGGTCTTTTTTATCAGCGTTCCGGTCATCGGGAAAGGCTTGATCCTGTCGCTTCTCGGCATCGGTTACGGACTTGGAAACGTGGCGCTTCAGGCGGCGATGCTGAAAACGAGCCCTTCAGACATGGTGGGAACCACCTCGGGCCTGTTCCAAACCTGCCGTTACCTCGGCTCAATTTTATCCTCCGTGATTCTGGGCCTTCTGTTCGGTAAAGAGATTACAGCGGCTCATTTTGATATCATGGGAATGATCCTTATTGCTGTAGGCGCATTGAGTCTCTTTATGGCTTTGAGATTCACCGCCTTAATGAAAACAAGAACATGAGAAAAGAGACAGATATGCGAGTCTGTCTCTTTTTCTTGTTTAGGATGCTCAAAAATGAATAAAAGGATTGTGTATCATAGCCAATGTATTTGTCTGACTTTTCAGTTATATTACGTAACATATGATGTTAGAAAACAATACATATAACGGAAGATAGACAATGCTGAAAGGGGAGCCGGCTATGGAGTTAAAAGAGAGTCAGCAGCAATCAAACAGGCTGAGCAATGAGGATCTGCTGCCTTTAGGGCAGGAAAAACGCACGTGGAAAGCAATGAACTTTGCCTCGATTTGGATGGGGTGCATACATAATATACCGACCTACGCGACAGTGGGCGGATTAATTGCAATCGGGCTTTCACCGTGGCAGGTGATGGCGATCATTATTACGGCCTCGCTTATTTTGTTTGGCGCACTCGCCTTAAACGGGCATGCAGGGACAAAATACGGGCTGCCGTTTCCTGTGATTATCCGGGCTTCATATGGAATTTACGGCGCAAACATTCCGGCGCTTCTGAGGGCTTTTACAGCCATTATGTGGCTTGGCATTCAAACCTTTGCCGGAAGCACGGCGCTGAACATTTTGCTGTTAAATATGTGGCCCGGCTGGGGAGAGATTGGCGGGGAGTGGAATATTCTAGGCATTCACTTGTCTGGTTTCCTCTCTTTCGTATTCTTTTGGGCTGTGCATTTACTCGTATTGCATCACGGCATGGAATCAATTAAGCGTTTCGAGGTATGGGCAGGTCCTTTAGTATATGTGGTGTTTGGCGGCATGGTATGGTGGGCGGTCGATATAGCCGGAGGACTCGGGCCCATCTATTCGCAGCCTGGAAAATTTCATACGTTTTCAGAAACATTTTGGCCGTTTGCTGCCGGAGTCACCGGCATTATCGGCATTTGGGCGACGTTAATTTTAAACATACCTGATTTTACACGGTTTGCTGAAACGCAAAAAGAGCAGATTAAAGGCCAGTTTTACGGCTTGCCGGGAACCTTCGCATTATTTGCGTTTGCCAGTATTACGGTGACCTCCGGTTCGCAGGTTGCTTTCGGCGAACCGATTTGGGACGTGGTTGATATTTTAGCGAGGTTTGATAATCCTTATGTCATCGTATTATCTGTGATTACACTCTGTATTGCCACCATATCAGTTAATGTCGCAGCAAACATCGTCTCTCCGGCTTATGATATTGCGAATGCTTTGCCGAAATATATTAATTTTAAACGAGGCAGCTTTATTACAGCCCTGCTCGCTTTATTTACGGTTCCGTGGAAGCTCATGGAGAGCGCAACCAGCGTTTATGCGTTTCTCGGTTTAATCGGCGGCATGCTCGGTCCGGTGGCGGGCGTCATGATGGCTGATTACTTTATCATTCGCAAGCGGGAGCTTTCGGTTGATGACCTTTATTCCGAAACCGGACGGTATGTGTATTTTAAAGGGTATAACTACCGGGCATTTGCAGCCACGCTTTTAGGCGCACTGATCTCATTAATCGGAATGTATGTCCCCGCATTAAAAGGCTTATATGACATCTCATGGTTTGTAGGTGTGCTGACATCATTTCTTGTCTATATTGCTCTGATGCGGATTCACCCGCCGATATCATCGGCTATTGGAAAGTATGATTCTGGGCAGGTGCGTCGAGCTGAATAAGAACTTATGCAGGTGAAATTTGAGATGGTTTTCCATAAATGGATAACTTATAATGATATAAGAAAATCCATTCTAAATAGAAATGAGAATCCAATATGAAAATATCATTTTTTATTTCTGCGGCAGCCGTTTTAACTGCTGTTATTATCGCTTTAACCTATGATAAGACGGCAGCAAATGAACAAGACTCAGTGAACTGCTTATATGTTTCTCCTGACGGCAATGATCAAAATGAAGGGACGAAAACAAAGCCATTTCGTACACTTGCGCATGCCGCTAAGGAAGCTGTTGCCGGAACAACCGTAATCATCCGGGAAGGCACGTATGATGAACCGCTTGATGTGAAGCATAGCGGCGCGGATGGAAAGCCTATCACGTTTCGAAGCTATCAGAACGAGAAAGCAATCATTACCGGGAAATCGATGACGAGCGCAGAATATGAAACGCCGTTAATCCGCATAGACAATAAACATTACATCACAATCAGCGGTTTAACGATTGAGAATCTCTCTGTTTCATCTGAAGAAGCAACCGCCATGGGAATTTATGTGACTGGATCCAGCAGCCATATCACGATTAAGGATAATCATGTTGAGAATATAAAAACAACGGCGGACGAGGGCAATGCCCACGGAATTGCGGTTTATGGGACGGGAAGCATGAAAGACATTAAGATTACGGATAATACCGTTGAAAAGCTGACACTCGGAGCGAGTGAAGCGGTTGTGCTGAACGGAAACATTGACGGCTTTACGGTTGCAGGCAATTTGGTCCGTGATAATAACAATATTGGCATCGATCTTATCGGATATGAAGGAACGGCAGATCAAAACGATTATGTTCGAAACGGCGTCGTAGAAAACAATACTGTCTATCATCATTCAACTTTCGGAAATCCCGCTTATGGAGATGAGTACTCAGCGGGCGGAATATATGTCGACGGAGGACGCAATATTGACATAAGGAAAAACACGGTTTACAGAAATGATATCGGTATTGAAGCAACCTCTGAGCACAAAGGAAAATATGCTGAGGATATAAACATTACCGACAACAAAGTGTACCAGAATGCGTACACGGGTATTTCAATCGGCGGATATGACAAAGAGCGTGGCGGCACCACCGGTTCTGTGATTGCTCACAACATTATTTTCCGCAACGATACAAAAGAGCTGTATGGCGGACAGCTATTGCTGCAGCACGATACAAAAAACAACGTAATAGAAAAGAACATCATGACGGCAAGTGATTCAAGGCTGTTTATTACCAACGAATTTAAAACCAATGAAGGAAATACAGTCAATCATAACGTTTACCATAAGGAAGCAGGTAAGGACGGCTTATGGATGTGGAAAAAGACTGAATACGACTCGTTTTCATCTTATCAAAAAGCAACGAAAAATGATGTCGGTTCTATTTATGCAGATCCGATGTATCGTGACGAAGAGTCTTTTGATTTTACATTAGATCCGGATTCACCTGCGCGTCCGATTATTGAATCATGAAAGAAGCGGCATTCTATTCCGTTCAACGGAGCAGAATGCCGTTTTTTTATGCAAAAAAAGACTGCCGGCAAACTCCGGCAGTCTGACAAGCTATTCTGCAATCGACACTTTTCCTTCAGGTTCGGCGACAGCCGTTTTTTTCTGGCTCCATGCATAGAGGAGAAGAGAAATCAGAACAAATAGACCCGCTGTTAAGTAAATAGATGAGAAGCCTGCGGAAGCAACGAATAATCCGAACACATACGATCCAGCGGCAATTCCGCTGTCAAAGAACGTAAAGAACGTCGCTGTCGCAAATCCTGAACGGTGTGCCGGTGAATTTTGTATCGCCAGCGTTTGCATGCACGGCACGATTGAGCCGTATCCGAGCCCGATCACCGCTCCGGATAATAGCAGCATCCAGCTGCTGTGCGTAAAGGCAAGCATGCAAAGTCCGACAGAGAAAATCAGGATTGAAGGGTAAATCACAATCCCCGGTCCGACTTTGTCGAACAGTTTGCCTGTAAACGGACGCGCGACCATCATCGTAACGGCAAAGCATACAAAGAAGTATCCGCTGACATTTAATAGATCAATAGACTTAGCAAAAACGGACAAAAATGCCGTAACTGTTGAATAACAGAATGATATAAACAACCCTACAATCGCAATCTTAAGCGCGCCTTTTTCAAACATATCCGACAGAGAGAAGCGGAATACAGTCGTTCCGCTGCTGATGCTGTTTGGCACTTTAATGAGTAATGTAACAAACAGCCCGACAATCATAAACACTGCAAAAATTGTAAAGAAGACAGAGAAAGGCACAATTTTCACCAGGCTCAATCCGAGAAACGGACCGATAGCCATTGCGAGGTTCATAGACATGGCAAAGTATCCAAGCCCTTCGCCGCGGCGTTTAACTGGAATGATATCAGCTGCGATCGCGCCGGTTACAGTGGTTAAAATACTGAACCAGATTCCTTGGAAGAACCGCAATCCAAGCAGCAGATAGAAGTTATGGATTGGCAGGTAAAGAAAAGACGAAAGGGCAAAAATCGCCATCGATACAATCGCCATTCTCTTTTTCCCAAACCGTTCTATAATAGCTCCTGAAAAAGGACGTGTGAAAATGGCGGATAACAAGAACAGACTGATCAACAGCCCTCCCTGAGATTCAGTACCTCCCAGCTCCTGCATCATATAGATAGGCAGAACAGTTAAAAATGTATAAAAGAACACAAAAACAAACAAGTTCACGAGAACGACCATAATAAAATCTTTGGTCCAAATCGGTTCAGACTTTTTCAAATGTATGTCACTTCCTTAATTCATTGTTGTAAAAACAAACGAAATAAATGAGAAAACGCTTCTTTATCTTCATCACGGAAATCTGCAAGCAGTTCTTCCTCAAATTTAAGCATTTTCACATTGATTTCTTCGTATTTTTTCTCTGCTTCTTTTGTGAGGACAACGAGTTTTTCCCGTTTGTCTTCACCTTGCCGTCTCTGTACCCAGCCGTTTTCTTCAAGGCGTTTGATCGTCCGGGTCACGGTTGGCGCTTCCACATTTAAATAGGACCAAATCTCCTTTTGAGTCATTGGTCCGATCGTACGCAAACAATATAAAACTGACCATTGAGATGAGTAAAGGCCGAATGGCTCCAGCTGTTCATTGGCTTTTTTGGCAATCAGGCGGGCGCTTTGGTTGATTTGATGAATGAGGTGTCTGTTGACGTAGGTCATTTCGGTCTCCTTCTAAAAAACTTACCTAAGTAACTAATTGCTTTTTTCATTTTACAGGAGCGATGAAAGGATGTAAAGATATAAATTTAGTGACGCGAAATAATTAGCGGAAGTTGAAAAGTTCGTTTCACCCCTTGTCCTTATTGAGTTTTTAGCATATTCCCACAAGAATGCTAATACACTGTTACAAACCTAACAAAGAGAGTGTTTGAGGTGAGGGATCGTGGGCATATTTCACAAACTTACTTTTAAAATCATACAACAAAGAAGCTGCATAATGAATGACTCTTTACAGAAT
>NZ_NSDH01000006.1:0-39549 GCF_002289525.1 Bacillus sp. 7705b
AAAGTACATCGTGGAGACAAAGAAAACCGTTCGTGTCATTGCGAAGGAATTTGGTGTTTCCAAAAGTACAGTACACAAGGATTTAACAGAGCGTCTGCCTGAAATCAATCCTGACTTGGCAAACGAAGTGAAAGAAATACTCGATTATCATAAATCCATCAGGCATTTAAGAGGAGGAGAAGCAACAAAACTCAAGTATAAAAAGGATGAAATTCTTGAAGGAGAGCCCGTTCGCCAGCCATAATCACTTAGGAAAAATCAACTGCATTGTCTTCCGGAAATCGTTTGTAGATCATCCGCAAAAATTTGTAAAGAACTTAATGTGCTTCCAACTTTTTTTCTATATTTTATGATAATATATATAATTAGGGCACAATGTGGATATTTACTGTGAAACAGATTTTCAAGGAGGATATAAATAGATGTTTGCAAGGGATATTGGTATTGACCTCGGTACTGCAAATGTACTGATCCATGTTAAAGGTAAAGGAATTGTTCTGAATGAACCTTCCGTAGTTGCACTTGATAAAAACAGCGGCAAAGTGCTGGCGGTTGGCGAAGAGGCAAGACGAATGGTTGGACGTACACCTGGGAATATTGTTGCGATTCGCCCGCTGAAAGACGGAGTTATTGCTGACTTTGAAGTAACAGAAGCAATGCTGAAACATTTTATTAACAAGCTGAACGTAAAAGGCCTGTTCTCAAAACCGCGCATGCTTATTTGCTGCCCGACGAATATCACATCAGTTGAGCAAAAAGCAATCAAAGAAGCTGCTGAAAAAAGCGGCGGTAAACATGTGTACCTTGAAGAAGAACCGAAAGTTGCCGCTATTGGCGCGGGTATGGAAATATTCCAGCCGAGCGGTAACATGGTTGTAGACATCGGAGGCGGGACGACGGATATCGCAGTCATCTCAATGGGCGATATTGTCACCTCCTCTTCTATTAAAATGGCTGGGGACAAGTTTGACATGGAAATCTTAAATTACATCAAACGCGAGTACAAGCTGCTGATCGGCGAACGTACTGCGGAAGATATTAAGATTAAAGTCGCAACAGTTTTCCCAGACGCACGTCACGAAGAAATTTCCATTCGCGGACGGGACATGGTTTCCGGTCTTCCAAGAACAATTACAGTAAACAGCAAAGAAGTAGAAGAAGCCCTTCGTGAATCTGTAGCTGTTATTGTGCAGGCAGCGAAACAAGTGCTTGAAAGAACACCGCCTGAACTGTCCGCTGATATCATTGACCGCGGCGTTATCATTACCGGCGGGGGTGCGCTCTTAAACGGCCTCGACCAGCTGCTCGCTGAAGAGCTGAAGGTTCCGGTGCTTGTCGCTGAAAATCCAATGGATTGTGTGGCGGTCGGCACAGGTGTTATGCTTGATAATATGGACAAGCTTCCTAAACGCAAACTAAGCTGATCAATCAAACCTCATTCTGAAAAAGAATGGGGTTTTTTTATGAAAACTCTTCACGAATTGATGAGAAATGCCGATAATAGGATAAAATACTTATTTGAATTATAGAACGAATGTTCCTACATGACAACTGGAAAAAATGCCATTTTAGAGGTGGAAAACTTGTTAAAAGGATTATATACCGCAACATCCGCAATGATTGCCCAGCAGCGCAGAACGGAAATGCTTTCAAATAATATTGCAAACGCAAATACATCCGGATATAAAGCAGAACAAGGCTCGATGCGTGCGTTCCCTGAGATGCTTCTCAGCAGAATTGAAGCAAAATCTCCGGCCGGCACATCGAAAACAGAAATCGGTTCCGTTAACACCGGTGTGTATATGCAGGAGCTTAAGCCTCTTTTCACACAGGGAAGCCTTAAGTCGACGGATCAGCCTACAGACATCACATTGATTGAAAATCAAGTTCCGGTAAATGCAGAAACAAATGAAAATGCGGCCCTTTTTTATCCGGTTCAAACGGCGAATGGGGTCCGTTATTCCAAAAGCAGCACGTTTTCTTTAAATGAGAACAATCAGCTGACAATCAACGGAAATACCATTTTATCCACGACAGGCCAGCCGATTACGGTCGATAATGAAAATTTCACTGTGTCTGAAAACGGTACTGTTACTGCGAACGGACGGACAGCCGGACAAATTGATGTCAGAATGGCAGAGGACGTCAGAAATCTAAAAAAAGATGGCAATGATTTGTACAGCACGGCTGACGGAAATGACCTGCCGAGTGCGGCTGGCAATAACCAAGTATCCTATTCATTAAAACAAGGCGTTTCCGAGCTTTCGAATGTTGATGTGACGAGCGCCTATACAGAAATGACTGAAGCGTACAGATCGTTTGAAGCAAACCAGAAGGTCATTCAAGCGTATGACAAAAGTATGGACAAAGCAGCCAATGAAATCGGAAAAATATAAGATAACGGAAGAAAAAACGGGGGACATCAACTATGCTCAGGTCAATGCTAACGGCATCAACAACCTTAAACCAGCTGCAGCAGCAGATTGATACAATCAGCAGCAACCTTTCCAACAGCAACACAACCGGCTATAAGGCTAAGGATACGAATTTCTCTGAGCTCGTCAGACAGCAATTCGATCAGGTTGATGAAAAAAATGAAGAAGTGGCACAATCCCGAAAAACGCCGCCCGGGTTGCGCCTTGGCGTCGGAGCGATGATGAATTCACGGCTCGTATCCGATCAAGGAAGCATTAAGAAGACGGAGCGCGATCTGGATATCGCTTTTACGTCTCCTTACCAATACCTCCAGGTTAACGTGAATGGCAATCGCCAATATACGAGGGACGGAGCGCTTTATTTATCGCCTTCCGCTGATAATGCCAACCAGCTTCAGCTCGTGACAGGCAACGGTCATCCCGTGCTTGATGAAAACGGCAATGCAGTAAACATAGACAGCTCAATGAAAAAAATCACGATCAATGAAAACGGGACCTTAACCGCATCTAACGGGAATACGGTGCAGCGGTTTAATCTCGGTGTTGTCCAAGTGAACAATCCTCAAGAGCTGAAATCCGAAGGAAATAATCTTTTCTCCATTGATAATGCGGCAGCCTTTGAAGAGCTGAATGGCGCAAACAGACAAAACATCGGCATGCAGCAGGGTGCACTTGAGATGTCAAATGTGGATATTTCTAAGCAAATGACAGATTTGATTGCGTCTCAGCGTTCTTATCAGCTGAACAGCAGAACGATCACAATGGGTGATCAGATGCTCGGTTTGATTAATTCTGTCAGATAATCGAAAGATGGGCGTTTTCAATCAGCCGCGCATAATAAAAAAGGCGGCTTTTTCGAAATCGTCCTTTTTTTTGTAGTATTCCGTGATGTCCTCCAAAAGCACCTCTAAATCCACCCAAGCTTCGATTTTTTCTAGTTCAAGCACATATTCAAGCAAGGTATCATAAGGATCTTCAGCAGACGTATAGAGCGCTTCAAGTGTTTTTAGTTTCAATTGAATTGTTTGAATGTTTACCTTTTCAGATAATTCTTTCCCTTTTTGCAAAACCGCTTTTCCTTCTGAGATCTTTTCTGTTTTAAAAAGAGCTCTGACGGATTCATACACACAGTGCAGATAGGATACTGGAGAATTGGTTTCAAATTCATGATTCTTCAATACCTTTTTAAAGTAGAGAAGCGCTTCATGGTCCTTCTTTTCGGTTGCTTTTAAAAAGCCCAAATTATAATAAGCGTGGCACAGCAGATTATCGTCATTTACCTGCTGGGTTTTCCTGATGATTTCTTTGAAAAGCTGTTCAGCCTCATCATAGCGCTCTTGATCAATATAGTTTACAGCGAGGAGCAGTTTGCAGCTGATCACCTTTTTGACATAGCCGAATTGATGCAAGTAGATATTTAATGCTTTTTCAACATATTGGATGGAAAGCGGCGGTGATTTCATCAAGTAATAGGCGCCGGCGGTTTGATAATAAAAGTCAGCGGCTTCAAATGCGTTTTGAATCGCGTGCAGGTACTGCTCAGCTTTTTTAAAACCATTCACCGCATGCTTCGGAGCGGTTTTGACCATTTCATATAATCCTGAGAAAAAATGCAGATAATATTTCAATTCATCATCCATTTTGTCTTCCTGTTCATATAACTCATGGAATAATGAATCCATCCCGTCCTGGTTTTCAAAAAGGAGCTGGTGGCGTGCGAAGAACAATTGATAACGCATCCAAAGTTTTGTGTTCTTTTTAAGTTTCGGAAGGAGCTGGTCGATTTTCTCTTTAAGTGCTGCTGCGTCATCCATTTTACGTTTGCCAATAGCGGTATACCACTCGTCTAACATTTTTTGAATTCTTTTTTCAATCAACTTCGAAATCATTTTCCTACCTCTTTGCTAATGGTAAAATCTATAATTATCATATCACAACTTTTGACGGCTCTCATTGACAGTTGGTTACACTTTGGGCGCCGGTTGAAAAAGAGGTTAATTCATAATATACTTTTCAAATGTACAGATTAGATCATAAATGATTGCTATACATACTAACGCAGATGAAGGAGATGTCAAGAGAATGCTTGATACTCAGCAAATTAAAGAAATTATTCCTCACCGCTATCCGTTTTTGCTCGTAGACCGGATTACGGAAGTTGAAGAGGGCAAACGGGCAAAAGGCTATAAAAATGTAACTGCAAATGAAGAGTTCTTTAACGGACATTTTCCACAGTATCCGGTAATGCCCGGCGTATTAATTGTAGAAGCGCTTGCTCAAGTCGGGGCTGTTGCGATGCTGATTAAAGAAGAAAACCGCGGCAGATTGGCGTTTTTTGCAGGCATTGACAATTGCCGGTTTAAAAAACAAGTGAAACCTGGTGACCAGCTTCACCTTGAGGTGGAAATCACTCGTGCGAGAGGCACAATCGGGCGCGGAAAAGGCGTTGCCAAAGTTGACGGCGAAGTGGTTTGCGAAGTTGAACTGACTTTTGCCCTCGGCGAGTAAGTGAAAAGAGACAGATGGGCAGCGGCACATTTGTCTTTTTTTCTTTCAAAACAAAAAAAGCAGGTGATTGTATGTGGAAAGAGTTTAAGACCTTTGCCATGCGCGGGAACATTGTTGACCTTGCGATTGGTGTTGTAATAGGGGGCGCGTTCGGTAAGATCGTCACATCGCTCGTTAATGATATCATTATGCCTTTAGTTGGCTTGCTTCTGGGAGGGCTTGATTTTTCGGGGCTGTCCTTTACATTCGGTGATGCGGTCGTCAAATACGGCAGCTTCATTCAAACCATTGTAAATTTCTTAATCATATCGTTCTCTATTTTTATTGTGATTCGGACTTTGAATCAATTGAAGCGCAAGAAAGAAGCGGAAGAAGAGGCTGAGGTGGAAGCGGCGGATGCGCAAGAAGAGCTGCTGAAAGAAATCAGAGATCTGCTGAAGCAGCAAACAAGGTCACCGGAATAAAAAAAGACTGCCGTCTGAGACGGCGGTCTTTTTTATGGCAGAACATATTTCTTCAAAATGTCCATTGTCATGCTTTTCGCTTCTGTGCCGGTACCGTCAATGTTCGTCACGAAACTGTACACTCCGTTTTCGGTTTTGACAAAGCCTGCATACCAGCCGATGCCTGAGCCTGAACCGGTTTTTCCATAAAGCGTATAATGATCCTCATCTTCCTGAATCATCATCCGCTTCACTGTCTTCATTACGCTTTTATCAAATGGCAGTTTTTCTTTGTATAAGGCTTCCATAAAGTCCGTTTGTTCCAGAGGAGAAATCTTAAGCGTGCTGCTCAGCCAAAATTGGTCAATGCCGCCGCTGATATCTTGATTGCCGTACGCTATTTTATCAATCCATTCTTTCATTCGCTCTTCTCCGATGTCTCGGGCCATCGCTTGATAATACCAAACAACGGAGTATCTCATGGCAGATCCTAGCGTGTGATCCTGATTCCATACATCGAGCTCACGTTTTACACCGTCCCAGTATTTGATGTCATATTCATCTTTAACGGCGCCTGTTTGTAATCCAATGAGCGCGTTTGGGACTTTAAAAGTCGATTGCGGCGCAAATCTTTGTGTCGCACGTTGATCGCCGTAGACGAATGTTTTTTCATTTTTCAGATCACGTAAGATAAAAGTTCCGTCGTGATCAGTGAAAAACTCATTGACATTCATTTTCTTTAGATTGGGACTCTTCCCGGCAGCAACAGCTTCTCTAGGTGTTTGCAAACTTGATGTCAAAAGGACAGCTGCGCCGATAAGTGATAAAACAACCACTTGAATTTTTCGCTTATTCATACGTGTCACCTCAGCAAATGTAAAATAAGAGAGGGGGATTTCCACTCTCTTTTATATCTTCTGCTTAAACGCCTCGATCAGCTTCGCTCCTGTATAGCCCTCTTTTACAAGAGATTCCAGAATGGTTTCAGTGCCTTGCTGTTTTCTTGTCACCATTTGTCCGTAAATTAAAACCGAGATGCTTTCTTCCAGTTCAGCAATATTCTTCACAGCTGCAGTCAGCTGGGCGGGGCGGTTGCTTTTTTTCGTAATCGTCACAAACACTTTGACTTCAGCTTGTTTTTTTTGAAGCTGGTCAAAAAAAGACAAGTGCTCCTTCGGAACAAGCGCTTCAATCAGCCAGTGATTTTCGCCGTCTTCTTTATTGATAATCAGTCCGTCAATAAGGGGAAACTGTTCAATTGACTTTTCTCCCTTGTCCACTCGTTCCACGTTCAGATCAACCAGTTTAAAGGTTTTCATTTTTATCTCACCCCATTTACTTACAAAGAATTCTTAAAATGAATTATAACACATATTCATTTTTCCGTGAAAACGCTGTAATGCCGGGAACAATATATTTTGTCCTGGTACAACATTTAATAATTTCTATTTTTTCATTATACTGTAACTGACTATGGATTACGGAGAGGTGTGTATGAATCGATTTCATTTAAAGGAAATTTATATTGACGGCACTCCGGCGGATCAGCGTTTGATTCAAACGAACGAAGCTTATATGTTAAGCCGTAAAGATATTTTTGAGGTTCATCTATATAGGAAAGAGAGGATGATTTTTTTATACGAAACTTATGATGGGATGGAACAGTACAAAATCCAGCTGTCGCTCCCGGAAAAGAAGCTCAGCTTTCAGTGGTTTGCATGGGACGGCTCTTCTTATGTCTGTATGAATACGCAGCATTGGCTGACATCTAAATTGTTTTTCCGGTTTTTAAAAAATACATATTTCTTTAGAGGGAAAAAACAAAAGCTGTTTTTAGCTGAGGGAAAAATGAAAACGAAAGATAAAAACAGAGGCTGAAATGAGATTTTGAGCGTTTTTCTTTTCTCGTTGCATCGTCTACAATACGTGTAACCGCAAGGAGAGGAGGAATCGCAATGTTCAATCAGGTCATGCTTGTCGGACGTTTAACAAAAGACCCTGAGCTTCGGTACACTTCTGCAGGCGCGGCAGTCACACACATTACGATTGCAGTTAACCGCAGCTTCAAAAATGCTTCAGGAGAAATTGAAGCGGATTACGTCAATTGCACGCTTTGGAGAAAAACGGCCGAAAACACGGCGTTATATTGCCAAAAAGGCTCTCTCGTCGGTCTAAGCGGACGGATTCAGACAAGGAGCTATGAAAATGCGGAAGGTGTCAAAGTGTACGTAACTGAAGTGATGGCTGATACTGTTCGTTTTATGGACCCTAAACCTCGGGAAAAAGCTGCCGATTGACATCCACCTGCTCCTCCCGCTTTAAATCCCATTCACGATTACTTTTCTTCGCATCATCCCCTCTGTATTGACCAGTCGACCAGACTGGTTTTTTCTTTCTGTTTGAGATAGGAAAAATTGGTTCCTATGATGCATTTTTACTTAATTTCACTTAATAATATTGATTGTTAATATATAAAAACTTATAATTGCTTAAAGATAACGTCATATGAAAAGGAATGAGGGCGTGTACCAAGAAGAAAGATTAGTAGCGATTGTGGATTATCTAAAGGAGCATAACCGCATTACAACCGAGCAGATCTGTACGCTCCTTCAGGTGTCCAGAGATACAGCACGGCGGGATCTTGTGAAGCTGGAGGAACAGAATGCCATTATTCGCACAAGAGGCGGCGCCATTCTGCCGTCTGTGCACCAGAAAATCCAAGGGTATTCCGGCCGGCTGAAAACAGTGTCCGAGGAAAAAAACAAGATTGGCAAACTCGCCGCATCACTGATCCAAAATGGCGACCGGGTTATTTTAGATGCGTCTACAACCGTTCAGGCGTGCGCTAAACACTTAAATGCAGACGACTGTACGGTTATCACCAACTCCATTAATCTCGCGGAAGTGCTCTCAGACAAAGATGGTATTGAGATCTATCTTCTCGGAGGCAAGCTTGAAAAGGAGCATCGTTTCTTGTACGGCGCCTCTGTGATTGAAAAGCTTTCAAGCTATCACGTCGATAAAGCGCTGATCGGTGTTGTCGGCATTTCTGAACACGGCATTACGATCGCGCATGAAGAAGATGGGCTGGTGAAGCGAAAAATGATTCAGCAGGCGAAGCAGGTGATCGCCCTTGCGGATTATTCGAAGCTGGGAAGCACCGGTTTTTATCAGTACGCTGAGCTGAGTGAAATTGATCTCTTGATCACAGACCGGCTGCCGGATCAGGCGTTTTGCGACTTGCTTGACCTTAATGGCGTCGAACTTCTCGTGACAGAGCAGGATGAAAGAAAGGGCTGATAAACGTGAAATTGATTGCGACCGACTTAGACGGAACCTTGCTGAACAGCAAGCATCAAGTAAGCTCAGAAAATGAAAATGCTCTGCGGCAGGCGCAGCGGGACGGGATTGAGGTTGTTGTATCAACGGGACGCGCTTATTTTGATGTCGTAACCATTTTTGAACCGCTCGGGATCAAAACGTGGGTCATCAGTGCGAACGGCGCTGTCATTCACGACCCTGACGGCAGGCTTTATCATTCGGAAACAATCGATAAAAAACGGGCGTATGACATCCTCTCGTGGCTTGAGTCAGAAAACTATTATTATGAGGTTTTTACAGACTCAGCTATTTATACGCCGCAAAACGGCAGGCAGCTCCTTGATGTTGAGCTTGACCGGTTCAAAAGTGCGAATCCAAAGGCTGACCTTTCTGTTCTGATGCAGGCAGCCGAGGTGCAATACAGTCAATCGGGCTTCGCTTATATCGAAACGTTTCAAGAGCTTTTTGAGGAGGATAAGCAGATTGATTTTTACAACATTCTTGGCTTTTCTTTCTTCAAAGACAAGCTGGAGGCCGGCTGGCAGAGATACCAGGAGGATAAAGATCTGACACTTGTCAGCTCTGCTGATCATAACTTTGAGCTTTCCTCCAAAAAGGCATCCAAGGGGCAGGCGCTGGAAAGGCTGGCAAAGCGGCTTAACATCCCAATGAAGGAAACAGCAGCCGTGGGCGACAGCTTAAATGACAGATCCATGCTGGAGGCTGCCGGAAAAGGCGTAGCGATGGGCAATGCGCGGGAGGACATCAAAGCGATAGCCGACGCTGTAACCCTGACCAATGATGAACATGGCGTTGCCCATATGATTCGGCACTTGCTGTAAGGTTTATCTTTTGAGAAAAAGTGCATCCTGTACATAACCGGCGTAACGGATTCTGTGAAATTCGGCGTGACGGCGATGAACGGAAAAAAGCTGGCTCTTTTAAGGAGCCAGCTTTTTTGTGGTTATTGTGCCTGAGCTGAGGCGCTTAATGTAAATAATTCTTCGAGCTCATCTGTGGACAGCTCGGTAATCCAGTTTTCGCTTTGGATAATTTGGTCGTTCAGCGTTTGCTTCGTTTCAAGCATCATATCAATTTTTTCTTCAATTGTTCCCGTTGTAATCATTTTATGGACGTGGACAAACCGCTCCTGCCCGATGCGGTATGCCCGGTCAGTGGCTTGGTTTTCAACAGCCGGATTCCACCATCTGTCATAATGAATGACGTGATTGGCGGCTGTCAGATTGAGACCGGTGCCGCCCGCTTTCAGCGAAAGAATCAGTGTCGGGTATTCTTTCTTTTGAAATTTCTCAACGAGTGCATCACGGTCTTGCTTAGAAAGACTCCCGTTCAAAAACTGCACAGGTTCGCCGAAGGTTTTTTCAAGCAATCGCTTCATCATGTTCCCCATTTGAATATATTGCGTGAAAATGAGACAGCTTTCGTTTTGGGCGCGGATCGCTGTCATCAGCTCAAGCAATTTTTCAAGCTTGACCGAACGTCCGGCCAGCAGCTCGGTTTGGTCTTCCTTCAAATAAAGCGCGGGATGATCGCATATTTGTTTAAGCCGTCCGAGCATGCTGAGGATCAGTGCTTTTCGCTGCATGCCTGTCAGTGACGTCATATGTTCAAAAGTGTCTTTCACCAGCTGCTCATAGAGAGACGCCTGTTCGGCTGACAGCGGAATAAACTCTTTTTGCTCCAGCTTGTCGGGAAGGTTTAATGCGACGTCCTCATCCCGTTTTGTCCGCCGCAGCAAAAACGGCCGGATTAATTGCTGAAGCTGTCCGATTCTTTTTTCGTCCCGATCCTTTTCGATCGGCAATACATAGCGTTTATGGAAACCAGTCAGACTGCCGAGATAGCCTTTATTCATGAAGTCGAAAATCGACCATAGCTCAGTCAAGCGGTTTTCCATCGGAGTTCCGCTCAGCGCGATATGGTGAATGCCCTTCAGCTTTCTGATTGCACGTGATTGCTTCGTGTGCGCGTTTTTAATATTTTGTGCTTCGTCAAGACAAATTGTGTTCCATGTCACCGAAGAAAGCTCTTCAGAATCGGCATGCGACAGCCCGTAGGAGGTTAAGACAACATCCGCGTTTTCATAATAGCCGGTGAAGTCTTCACCCTTCGGACGGCGCGGGCCGTAATGGAGAGCGACCGACAGATTGGGCGCGAAGGTTTGAAGCTCCCTCTGCCAGTTGCCGAGTACGGATGTCGGCGCGATGATCAGATTCGGCGTGTTTTGCCGTCCGCTTTCCTTCACATGAAGAAAATATGCGATCATCTGAATGGTTTTCCCAAGCCCCATATCATCGGCCAGACAGGCGCCAAAACCGCTTTGCCGCAGAAACAGCAGCCAGTTCATGCCGTATTTCTGATACGGACGGAGCGTGCCTTGAAAGGAGGGGCTGACCTCATGCTCCGGCAGATTTTCCGCTGTTGTCAGCTTTCGAATCAGTGATCTGAGCTGTTTTGACAGGTCAAATTGAATACCGGCAAAAGCGGATGTATCCATGATGTCTGAGTCCTCAAGCCCGCCTTCCTGCTGATCCATCAGCTCACGTGCCAGAATATCAGACATATGGAGCCCTTCTGATTCCGCTTTCTCCATCAGCCGTTTCATCTGTTTGATAAACTGCGGATCTATTTTCACCCATTGCCCGCGAATATTGACGAGGCGCCTGTTGCTCGCGACAAGCTCGTTAAATTCATCCTCTGTCAGCTCAATGCCGTTTGTCGCAAACCGCCAGTTAAAATCAAGCAGCGCATTCATGCCGACAAATGACTCGCCGCGCGGGGCGGAAGACACCTTTGCTTTAAGCATCATGCTGCTGTCTCTGACAATCTGCCACCAGGATGGCAGGAGGATTTCAACGCCCATATCGACAAGCGTCTCACTTGCCTCCGACAGGAAAATCCAGGCTTCTTCCTCTGAAATCAGCGTGGTGCCGGAATCAAATGACAGCCACGGAACCGTTCGATGAAAGCGGTCCTGCTCGCGTGCGATTTTATCGCTGTAGGCCTGCCACGATTTTTTGAGGCTCTTCAGCCCGTCAAAAAATACAACCGCACCGCTCTTTTTATCGCGTAAAAACATTTCGATTTTCCAGTCATCGCCGTCAAAGTCGGGTTCGTTCAAGCGGAGGCCGACCGTAAACGGGGTTTGATCGTCAACCCAGCCGATGCCTTCGAGAAAATCCTCTTCATCCAGAAAATGTCCGCGAAATGTTGTGACCGCAGGTGATTTTTCTTTGATATTTTCCCATTTTTCACGCAGTTCGTCGTCATATTGAATATAATCCTGCACCGCGGCTGAAAACCATTCCGCAGTAAAGCCATCCAGTATGCTGTCCTGATCCTTCCAGCGGAAAACACCGTTTGTCCATGCTTCGTAGTCAGGCAGGAAATCGCCGTCCGCGATAAATTCGTAAATGGTAGACGCTGCCTCAATCAGCGGTTCCGTTTCTTCTGTGAGCTGCACGGAGCTGAATGAGTTGAACGAGTTTTTGCCGAGAAGCTCTACAGTCATCCATGGAGAAAGCAAAACCGCGGTTGTCCCGATGAAGCTGACATCCTCAAGGAAGGTTCCGTAAAATGAGGATTCGTGCCATTGAAACAAATGCTTTTTCATGTGGCTGTAGGGAAGGGGCTGCTCATTCTCATCAAAGGCTGAGAGCGTGAATGACCCGTCTTCCATTTGTTCGACGTGAATAAGTATTTCTTTAAGACTCGCCATCAATCAACTTTCCTTTCTGCAGTTCTTCTTGAAGGGCGCGCAGGCGCTTGTAATGTGAGCTCAGCTGCTGAATATAGCGTTCCCATACCTTCAGTTTTTTCGCTTTTTTGTAGAGCGTCCGCAGTTTTTTCAAATACCGGGCCGCTTCCTTGTAAGAGCTGCGGTTTTTCTGGTCGATAAAAAAGGCCACTTCTCTGTGGTAAGCGGGTATAAGGGCCTCGGGATCGCTCGCCGCGATTTCTTTGAGCATCGTTTTATCCATTTCATAAATTGAAAAGCCAACAAGGCTGTGGATTTCGATCCACTCGGCATAACGCTTTTTCTCATACAAATGATGGCTGTATTCTGTGAAAGTATATGGCAGACAGCCTGCCGCATAGCGTTCAAACAGCTCCTGGTCATTGGTTTGCTTCACATACGCGTTCAGCAGAAGAAACAGCTCGCCAATCACATCACGAATTTCTTTAAAAGGCTTATCCAGCTTCGTATAATCAATCGCAATCGATTCAATCCGGAGGTACCATGCCTTGAGCCGTCTCCAATCCTTTTTCGCGGTGATTTCACTCAGCCATTGGAACGTATACGGCAGCGCTTCCGGCGGAAATTGGTCGGTTTCCGCAAAAATCGCGTCATCATGTTTCTGCAAAAATTCTAAATGCAGACGCCCGAATTGCAATTCAGGAGAAAACCGCCGCCCGGCTTCTTTTTGCAGGATCTCTTGCTCACGCGCCACCCATTTCGGCCGCGGCAGCAGCGCGCTCCAAATTTCACCGAAAATGCGGATGCGTTCATATTGAAAAATATCTTCCTTCAATAAGAGTTCCCGAATGACATCCGGCGTTTTCTCCAGAAAAGGATCGAGTGCAAACGACAGCGCGTACGTTTTTAATTTATCAATTGAGCTGTAGATCGTGTCCATCAGCTGTTCGACATAAGGATTGAGGGAATAAAAATCATGCTCGGGGTCCAGTTTTCCTTCTTCAATCAATGTAAACATGCGAAGCCACACCGCGATCGCTGAATGAATCTGATACAGGCTTTTCAGCTCCGGTTTGTTCGGGGCATGCTTTTTCAAAGCGGACAGATAGCCGTAATAGAGGCCCTGCATGTTTTGGCTGCCTTCAGCCGTGCGTACCTGCCAAAGAGAAAACTCTGAATCGAAAAAAGCAAGCCAGCTTGAAAGCGACTCTTCATTAGGCAGCACCTTCTCCTGAAATTGACGCCGGACGAGCTCTTTGCTTTCTTCAAGCTTTTCCCTCTCCAGCCAGTGCTCTGTAAAAGTTCCCACTCGTTCAAACATTGCATATACATATAAAAAAACAGCCAGCTTATGGCGGCAGATTCTCCCAGACGGACATGAACAGCCGCTTTTGGCTATGACAAATAAGTTCAATGTGACCCGCACAGGCACAACATCCTGCACGTAAGCCGTAACTTCCGTCGGACTCACTGCTTGTAAACGATAGACTGAATCCTGCCGATATAAAATAAGGGCTTTTTTGATCAGCTGAACATTTTCCTCGCTGTAAGGAAGAAGCTCTTTTAATTGTTCAGCCGATGCCAGCACATCGTCTTTAGAAATCATATTCTGAAGCATGATTATCGCTCCTAACCGAGTCACGTAATAAAAAGATCCAATTTCTCTATTATATCGCAACACAGCGGCATGAAAAAGTTTTTCCTAAAATAGGACATAAAAAATGGGATGTGTCGAATGATCTATTAGAGATTGCAAAACGAGAGCCGGCATCATATAATAATCGTGTTTTCAACTTAATGGAAGCTGAAAGGAATAAAATGATGAGTGAAAAGAAATTGAATCAAGAAGAATTTCTGAAAATTTTGATGCATGCACATGATATTGGTGAGCAGTCATCTGAGATGACCACAAAGGAAATGCTTGAAAATTTGATTTCTCATATTAAAAATGGATACGCAACATAAAAATCCCGCAGGTTTTTAGCGGGATTTTTTTCTGAATAATGACCGGAAGGAGAAAAAGATTCAGCTCTGGCAAGACAATAAATAGAGCGCTTACAAGATGGAAGCTGAAAAACTGTTATTGTAAATTTTTGTCGAATATTGTCATGTGAAAAGATGGAGAAATGCTGTTTTAACGTTGTATAATCGTATGGAAAAGGATGTTATAAGCTGATTTGGAGGTATCATGGGAGAATCTACTAGTTTAAAAGACATACTATCAACGTTAAGAAAACGCATACTTTTGATTATGATTGTAACCGCAGCTGCGACTGCTGCCGGCGGATTCATCAGTTTCTTCGCACTTACACCCATCTATGAAAATTCAACTCAGATCTTGGTCAATCAATCGAAAAACGACCAAAAAGAAGTCCAATTTAACGATGTCCAAACCAATCTTCAATTAATCAATACGTACAATGTCATCATTAAGAGCCCTGCTATCTTAGACGAAGTGATTAAAGAGATGGGCTTGTCGATGACATCCCAAGAGCTGAATGAAAAAATTACTGTTTCCAGCGAGCAGGATTCCCAAGTGGTCAATATTTCTGTCAGAGACGGGAGCGCGGAAACAGCGGCTCACATTGCCAACACTGTCGCATCTGTCTTTAAAGACAAAATCACTTCGATTATGAATGTTGATAACGTAAGCATTCTGTCAAAAGCTGAGGTTTCTGGACATCCGTCGCCTGTATCGCCAAAACCGCTGCTGAACATCGCCATCGCGTTTGCGGCAGGATTGGCAGGAAGCATCGGACTGGCCTTCCTGCTTGAGCATTTGGATAATACGATCAAATCGGAAGAGCAGCTCGAAACGTTGCTGGACATACCGGTATTAGGGACGGTTTCCACCATTGCGAATGAACAGAAAACAGCGAAGAGCTTAAAAGGCATTCAATCTGATAAAGCGGGGAGTGGACATTTTGGCGCTTAGAAAAAGCAAGGGCTCATGGAGTCGCAAAAATGTCATTGCGCTGACAGAGCCGAAATCCTTGAATTCAGAACAATATCGAACGATTCGAACAAATATAGAATTTTCTTCAGTGGACCGCCAAATGAAATCTGTGATGATCACTTCTGCGTGCCCTGGAGAAGGGAAGTCTACCACAGCTGCTAACCTTGCTGTCGTATTTGCACAGCAGGGAAAAAAGGTTTTGCTCATCGATGCAGATTTGCGAAAACCTACAGTACATACCACGTTTCAACTAGAAAATATGACAGGCTTAACATCCGTTTTACTGAAAAAATCCTCACTGAAACAGGCCGTGCAAATGTCTCAGGAACAAAACCTTGATGTGCTGACGAGCGGCCCGATCCCGCCGAATCCGGCCGAGCTGCTTTCCTCCAAGTGGATGGAGGAGCTTGCGGATGAAGCGTGTGCGGCCTATGACATGGTGATTTTCGATACGCCGCCTATTCTCCCTGTAGCAGACGCGCAAATTTTAGGGAACGTCGCAGACGGTTCCGTTTTGGTTATTTCAAGCGGAAAGACGGAAAAAGAAAAAGCCGCAAAAGCAAAAGAGGCGCTCGATTCGTGCAACAGCAATCTCCTCGGAGCCATTATGAACGGCAAGAAACGCTCGAAGCACTCTGACTACGGATACTACGGACATGAAGACAATTTCATACAAAAATAAATAACGTGCATACTGCCCGTTATTTATTTTTGCGAAAAAAGGAGGCTTAGAAATGATTGATATTCACTGCCACATCCTCCCGTCAATGGATGATGGGGCAAGTAACCTGGACGACAGCATCGAAATGGCCAGGGCGGCTGTTCGTGAAGGAATCAGAACCATCATTGCAACCCCGCATCATAAGAATGGCTCATATGAAAACGAGCAAACCGCTGTCAGAGAAGCGGCAGACCTGTTAAACAAACGTTTAATGAAAGAGGAGATCCCGCTCACCGTACTGCCGGGACAGGAAATCAGAATTTACGGGGACTTGAAACGGGAATTGGCTGAGGGCCGGCTGCTGTCACTGAATGACACGAAATATATCTTGATTGAGTTTCCGTTTGATCATGTACCGCGATATGCCGAGCAGCTTTTTTATGACTTGCAGCTGAAAGGATACATTCCGGTTATCGCGCATCCCGAACGCAATAGCGAAATCCGCGAAAATCCGTCCTTGCTGTATCATCTTATAGAAAAAGGAGCGGCATCTCAGTTGACAACCGGAAGCCTCGCAGGAGTTTTCGGGAAACAGATGAAAGCATTTTCGCTGCGGCTGGCTGAAGCCAATCTGATACATTTCTTAGCTTCAGATGCACATAATCTGAAAACAAGAGATTTTCGCTATCAGGAGGCACTCCGTGTTCTTGAGAAAGAATTCGGTACGGAATATTCTTATATGCTCACAGAAAATGCTGAGCTTCTACTGCAAAATCAAGCCATTTACAGGCAGGCACCGAAGCCGGTCAAAAGAAGAAAACGATTCGGGCTCTTTTGATCTGCAATTCTCATTTCCCCACTTTCTTTGTGAGAACGATATAATAGTATATTGTATGATTGAATCATATTTCAGAAATCTGTACAGGTTGTTTCCGGGAGATCATCCGCATTCATGTCAGGATGTTCTCATACGATAATACGGAAGCTGTAAAGCAGCAATTTAACTGTTGGAGGGAAACAATGAATATAACAGTCATCGGAACAGGCTATGTCGGTCTTGTGACAGGTGTTTCTCTTTCTGAGATTGGCCATCATGTAACTTGCATTGATATTAACGCTCACAAGATTGAAGAAATGAGAAAAGGGATTTCCCCTATATTTGAACCGGGTCTTGAAGAGCTGATGAGAAAAAATATAGCTGATGGGCGGCTGAGCTTTGAAACGAGCTACGAGAAAGGCTTAGAACAGGCAGAGATTATTTTTATAGCGGTCGGCACACCACAAAAAAACGACGGACATGCGAATCTGGAGCATATTACAGATGTGGCCAAGCGTATTGCCCGGCACGTGACGCGAGATGCGATCGTCGTAACGAAAAGCACAGTGCCTGTCGGAACAAATGATTGGATTTACGAGCTGATTACCAAACATCTTGCGGAGCCTGTCAGTATATCGATCGCATCCAACCCAGAATTTTTACGTGAAGGGTCAGCCATCCATGACACGTTTCATGGAGACAGGATTGTGATCGGAACAGCCGATCAGGACACCGCCAGAAAACTGGAAGAGCTCTTTCTTCCGCTCGATATCCCGGTTTACCAAACGGATATCAGAAGCGCCGAGATGATCAAATATGCTTCAAATGCCTTTCTGGCCACTAAGATCAGTTTTATAAATGAGATTTCGAATATATGTGAAAAGGTCGGCGCTGATATTGAATCTGTCGCATACGGCATGGGACAGGATAAGCGGATCGGGAGCCAGTTTTTAAAAGCGGGCATTGGCTACGGCGGTTCTTGTTTCCCGAAGGATACGAACGCCCTTGTGCAAATTGCGGGCAATGTCGAGCATGATTTTGAGCTGCTGAAATCGGTCATCAGGGTCAACAACAATCAGCAGGCGATGCTGGTTGATAAAGCGCTGAACAGGCTTGGCGGAGTGACGGGAAAAACGATCACCCTTTTGGGGCTGTCATTTAAACCGAACACGGACGATATGAGAGACGCGCCGTCGATTGTCATTGCTAACCGCCTCGCCGCACTAGACGCCCATATCAAAGCCTTCGATCCCATTGCCGTCAGCCATGCGAAGCATATTTTGCCGCAGGCTGTTGAATACAAAAAAACGATTGCGGAAGCTGTTAAGGGGGCAGACGCCGTCATGATTTTAACGGACTGGGATGAGATTAAACAATTTTCATTAGCAGATTATCATGATTTGATGGAGCAGCCGCTGATTTTTGACGGGCGAAATTGCTATTCATTAGAAGAGGCTGCTGCTGCCGGAGTGGAATACTACTCTGTAGGCCGGAAAGCGGTTGTTCCGGCAGGTGCAATGTCATAGATGTAAAGGAAGGACTGGCGGGATGCCGGTCTTTTTTTTGTATCCATCTTTTATTGTATACGATGGATATATTCGCTAAGGTTTACCTATTGTGAAACTAGAGGGTGCCGCCTACAGATTTTCAGTTTGAGCAATACGCGAGCATAGGGACAGATGAATTCTTTGATTCATTCGGTTGGAATACGCGTATAAAGAACATCCCATCATGCTTTTACAAATTGATTCAGACGATGATATTGATTTGTTGTGGGGAGACGTCGGCATCGCAAATTTTTTCATCACACCTGATGATTTAAGGGGAAAAGACTTTTTAAACGTTCTGTACAATTGGGACTGTAGCTAATACAAGCTTTTGATCCAAAGGGTCACTCCTGATGCCAATAGGGTCAAAAGCGGAAATGAAATAAGCCACACAACAAAATCAGGCGTTGCCGAGTCAATGCTGAACATAAATATGACCAATAAGCAGAGCACTGTAAGAGGCATTGACCAAAGGCCGTGTTTTCTAAACAATAAAGTGCCTGCCATTCCAAATACAAAGAAGGACAGAAAAGGAAAAATCACGAAAAATAACATCATCGGACTGAAAAAACTCATTGTCATCCCTCCGTTTCACCTCTTAATCTTTACAAGATTTTACCACATAAGAAAATGAGCAGATCATCAAATCTGCCTCTTTCAAGTGTCTTTTTGACTAAGACTTTAGAATTTCTAACCATATAAAACGCTCGCATTGACCTTATAACGAACAAAAAAGAGACTTTAGACCTCCTTATCCAGAGCATTATAAGCCTAAATTAAGCCGTTTACCCTATTTAAGCCGCCTTCCGGCTATTTTAAAATATAATATATGGAAATAAAGTATGGAAAAGTCTATCTTCATCAGCCCCTCCATACGACTTTTTGAGTATTAAGAGGTGATACAGATGGGTTATGAAAGTATGCTAGCGGATATCAAAAGTTCGCTCAACGGAAAAATTTCCGACGTGGAAGACAAGATCGAAAAGCTGAAAAAAGCAAAAAAGGACATAGACACACTGCAAGAAGAGGCAATCACTGAAATCAAAGAAATTGTGAAACCGGAATTAGGCAAGCATTGGACGGGAACAAAAGCTGATGATTTCGACAAGGGAAGAGAAGAGGCAAAATCGGAAGCATCCAAGATTGTGAATGATAAATATAGCGATTATATGGCGTCTATTAGTGGTGAAATTTTAGATCTTGAAATCCAAAAAGCCACTTATGCAGGAGAATTGGTCATAGCAAATGGTGCAGCGAATCTTCTTAAAAAGGGAGAAGAGTTCGCGGAAGAAGTAGGAAATACAATTAGTCAACTGAAATGGTGGTGATCTTTTTTTATGTCAGAAATTAAGCTGAAGTACGATACAGTCATCAAAACATTGGATTCTGTCAAAGACGCGTTGGCTGACGTATCAATCGGTGCAGCAGGATCCAATGGAAAAAACAGCCTCGATTACACGAAAAAATATCATGAGCGTGAGGAGAACATCAAAACCATGCTCGGAGACTACAAAAAAGCGGTACAGAAAAATATCGAGGATACGAAGGATAATGTTGATTCACTGAAAGAGCAGGATGAGGCGATCGCAGTAAAATAAAAGAGAAAGGGCAGTGCGATGAGTAAAGTATTTGAATCACATTCTTTAATCGAAGAAGCGAAAAATAGAAAAAAGCAATATGAGACGCTGGAAGAGCAGCTGAACACGCTAAAAAAGGCGTTTCAGGAAGTTGTTGATTTAGGTGACAATTTTAAAGGAAAAGGCGCGGACAATATTAAGGACTTCTTTCAGGGACAGGCGGAAATCGCCGACAGCTGGCTGACGCTTGTTTCTGCTCAAATTGCGTTTTTAAACGGCATTTCCGGTGATATTAAAGATCAAGAACTCAGTGATTCATATGTGGAGACGTCATTTTTGGATCATGAGCTCCCCAACGGAGACTTAAAAGCCTCAGAAATTGTCTCCGCTCATAAAGCAGAAATCGATTCTATTTTGTCAGGCATCAGCGATATTATTGATCTCGACATGTACACGCTTGACGACTATGCAGATAAGATGGGCGATGCCCAGAAAATCAGGCGTGACACGATCACGGCAGTCGATAAGCTTGATGAATCCCTGACCACTGAATATCAAAATTTAGAATCTCTGGACAACGCAGTGCTCAGCAAATATTCTGTTCTTATGCAGGCCACCAGCAATGGGAAAAGCGCATCCCCTATGTACTATGACAAAAAAGCCTTCCACAGCAATGAAGTCTACAAAAGCGTGATTGATGTTGAAAAACAGGGAACAACCTATATTGACGCAAAAGCCCAGCAAGCCGAAGCAAGACGGCTTCAGGAAAAAGCGGAGGAAGAAGCGAACAAACCGTGGTACGAAAAAACATGGGACGGGATTTGCACCTTTACCGGTGAAGTCTCCGGCTATTATGATTATAAAAGAGCAACGGAAGGCGTTGACCCGGTTACCGGAGAAAAACTCTCCGCCGCAGAACGTGTGACAGCAGGAGCAATGGCTGCAGCCGGATTCATACCGGTCGTCGGCTGGGCAGGCCGCGCCTTCAAAGGCGGAAAAGCCATCTACAAAACCGGAAAAGCGGCTATCGCGGCCGAACACGCTTTAGATGCCTACAAAACCGGCAAATCCTTAGACATTCTCAAAATGTCAGAAATGGGCGCATACGGCCTTGTTGCGTCAAACGGATTCTCTGAAGCCGTGACAGGCAGAGATATGTTTGGAAACAAAGTGTCTGAGGAGAAGCGGAAGACGGGCGCGCTGGAAGCGGCATTAAGCCTCGTTGGAGCCGGTGCATTGGCGAAACATATAGACAAAGGCATACCGCTTGCAACCCATTCAAAAGTCCAAAAGGCAAACAAAACACTAGAAAAAGTAAAACAATTCAAAGTCCCGACAAACGTCCGCGTGTACGCAGAACGCCCAGTAACAACGAATGGCTTTACATTCGGATTCCCGACAGTCCGTATCGATGTGGAAAAGACAGCTGTGAAAGATTTTGGAATTATGAAGATGGCTAGTAGTGGTAGCGGGAATAGTAAGAAACTTTTCGGTCAAAATGGAACTCAAATTGCAAGTAAGACAACATGGCAAAATGGGAAGACAGAAAGAATAGACATTGAAAACCCAAATCCAGGGCAAAGAGAAGGTCAAATTCACTATCATGAGCCAAATAATAAAAAATGGTACTTTGATGTTGAAACAAAAAAGTTTTATGACCAAAAAACAGGTGAAGATGCACCTAGCAAAATTCAAAAAGTACTTAAAGACAAAAGTGTTCAGAAAGCTATAAATAAGGGATTGAAATTTTTAGGTGAGGATCCTGTATTTTAGTATAGGAGTGTAGATTATATATGGAATATACAAATAAAAATATGAAAAGACTAAAAGAACGACTTGAAGATCTGAGCAATACAAATAAAGTTGACCTATCTAATTTAAAGGATATTATTTCACCTAATATAGTTAAAGTAGACGATTGCTTTATTCTAGATCTAGAGTATGAGTTACCTGATAATCCAACTATAAATTGGAATAGAATTTTAAAAATGTATGGGGATAAAACGGGGTATGAAGCATCGTGTAATGAGCTTCGCATAAACGATTATTTAGACTACAGTGATTTGTCCGGTGAAGAGATTTTATTTTATGCGCTTCAGGTAGTGGATGGTTGGGAACATCATTTAAAAGAAAAATTTCCTGAACATAAATTTGTTGTGATTATAAGTATTGATAAAAGTTTTGCGACAATTAGATTTTATAAATATAGAGAAAAGGAAAGCAGTTGGCTAAAGGCCGATATTGAAGAGTACGGAAACGAAGCTATTCTTTTAAAAGAAATTAACTTTGGTAATTAAATTTAACTAAAAAGCAGGTAGTTATACTGTACCTGCTTTTTTAGTTTTTACGTTGAGAGCAAGAAACATTACAAATGATCAAGCCTTTACAGAATTAATAGTAAAACTAATTCAAAACTGTTGATTTATGAAAAAAATAAAGTTTAAGTTTTGTAAAAGGTAAAATTAAATGATTCAAAAATATAAAGGAGAGAATGACTGAAAACGAAACTAAAGAGGTTTTGTTAATGAGAAAACATTTAAATTAGATGTTCCAAAAGCAATTTACATCCCCTAAGAATAACACAAGGTTGGAAAGTGAATTATAATCATTTTGTTGAAATAGATCCAAGAACTTTAGAACCGAATGATGATTCCTGGTTTTTGTTCACAGACAGTTTGTTGCAGCTTTATCATGAACAATCCTCAATAACGCTTGATTTAGGCTGGGTTCCTGACATTTCTGCTGAAGGTAATTATCTGGTTTCAATAGTTAAAAATAATGATTGGGAAAACCCTATTAAAGAATTTTCATCAGACGACTATAAAAAAGTGATTGCACATATTCAATATCATTTAAAAGAAGTAACAAGGTCTTGGTGGAAATAGTTAAATAATTAATGGATTAATGAATGGAATGATTATTATTTATGGAAGATGGAATCAGATTTATTAGTGAATACCCAGAATTCAGTGAATTGCTTCAGCGTCTATTTGTGAAAAGGGAATTAGACGAATGGTACAAGAACAAATGTGCAGAGAAAATAAAAGTACCTGTTGAATTTAATCAAATAAAAGGTTTGAAAAAAATTGAAGTTAGAGATTTAAACAATCCTTCAGGAGAAATCAATATCCACTTGCAAGATCTTTCTGGAGAAAATGGATTTCATTTAGAACAGCAAATCAATATGAAAGTATCTAAATTGGTTCCTGTTTATGTACTAGATTATAGTTATTCCCTAAGACACGATTTAATTGATGGCGCTTATGATATTGTAGGGACCGCTGAATCTTTAGAATTCATTCAGGGAACGAACTATATCAATAAAATAATGCAAGAGAAAGGGTTTATCGAACTCAGTTATTTGTATGATTACTACGATACTGTGTATGAGTGGAGTGAATTGCCACATATACAGCCTTTCAACAGAAGATTAACATTAGGAGATGCCTTGTTTACTGATGTATTAGAATTGCTATAGTTAGAAACTTGCCGTGTTGTCATCGGCAAGTTTTTTTATAGATAGGATAACAATGTGGAGTACAAGGAGAAGCGGGATGGGCAGAGATTATATTTCTCAATTGCAGCCATTAAAAATCTGTGATGGCTGGTCTGTAGTACTGAACAATTTAAACTCAGACAAAAGAACGGTAGAAGAATATGAACTACTAATACTGCAAAATGAAAAACATAATGCCATTATTAAGGTACTATATCAAGATGATCAATACCATATCAAAGTGGTTTGCTTAAAAATAGATAAGATTTATGACGTAGACTCTTTTGATAAAATAGAACATGTATTAGAAGAGTTAGAATATCAAATCTGGAGTGTGGGAAGCGGGGTTTTAGAAGATTTGCAGCCGCTAACCCAACAGGTTCCCGATTTCTTAAGGCTAAAGATACCGGCTGGTTGGACTGTCGATTATATTACATTAAAAGATACTGACCCTAAAACATTAGAGGCAAGTGATGATGCTTGGTTATTTGACTTTAATCAGGATCTCCTGCAAATTTCTCATAAGACTAAAAACTTGTTGCTTGATGTAGGGTGGTACCCAGAAGGGGATCCAACCGGTAATTATGGTATTGAACTTATAAAAAACGAAGATTGGGAAAATCCATTAGAAGATACTATGTGTACGGAGCTTAAAGAATTAATTGCACAATTGGATCATATTTTTATGAGAGAAATGAAAAATGAATACCAATCTGCAGGTAGTAATACTTGCCTTTCAACAGAAGATAAAATGAGGAGATGCCTTGTTTACTGAAGTATTAGAATTGCTATAGTTTAACCTTACCTTGTTGTCATAGATAGGTTTTTTAGAATGATGAAAGCACATTTAACAAGTGAAGTACAGTAGAAATAGAAAGTATGAGTTACAGTTAATCTTTCATGGAAGGTCGTATAATAAGTAATGAAACTTCGGAATTATCATTTAGTAGAAGAAGTTATTGATTTTTCAAAAATGTTTAAACCTAGAACATCAAATGATATCTGTGATTTCACTAAAATAATTAATGACAAAGAAAAAGCTAAATACCATGCATATGAAGAAGTATTTGGTGAAGATGAATATACGTGGAAAGATATAAAAGAAAATGAAATGAGTGAAGTATGGGGCGAAATTTACGAATTAAACGATGATCAAAAACCACAAGACTTAGACGTATTACTAGAAGTTTTTTCTGTAAATGTCAGAAGGGTTTCGGCTGAATTTAATATTTTTTTTGAAGATGTTGTAGCAGACCTGAATAATTGTGCAATCAATAGAGCGGTAAATGGGAACACACACAATTTTTTTAAAAAGCTTTTTGAAATTTATAAAGCGGGCTATTTTCCATGTGGATGGTATGGAGATTATCCTAATGGAAGTTATATCGTCTTGAAAATAGATTCAAAGTCATAAGAAACATTTTAGAAAGTAAAGAGAGGAAAGCTAGTGAAATGAAAGTACATCAAACTCACGATTTTTATCTAAAAGATGAATCGGATTTTGTTCAAACACAAAAATCCCTTAAACATAAAATCAACCTATCACCCTCCATCACCCCAGACTCGATCAAAACCTGCGCAGGCGTCGACCTTGCCTATTGGGAACAGGACGGAGAACCGTATGGAGTGTGCAGTATCATCGTCATTGACGCTGATACAAAAGAAGTCATTGAAAAAGTGCACAGCATGGGGAAAATCAGTGTGCCGTATGTGTCTGGTTTCCTTGCGTTTCGCGAACTGCCGCTGATCATCGAGGCGGCCAAAAAGCTGGAGACAGAACCGGATGTGTTTTTGTTTGATGGCAACGGGTATCTGCATTACAACCATATGGGCGTTGCCACCCATGCGGCTTTTTTTCTCAATAAACCGACAATTGGGATTGCGAAAACCTATCTCAAAATCAAAGGCTGTGATTTCGTAATGCCTGAAAATAAAGTCGGTTCATACACAGATATTATCATTGACGGCGAGGTATATGGCCGGGCGCTGCGGACGCGGCGGGACGTGAAGCCTATTTTCTTGTCTTGCGGAAATAACATTGATTTAGAAAGCAGCTATCAAATTACGATGAGCATGATCAGTCATGAAAGCAGACTGCCGATCCCTGTCCGCCTGGCTGACCTTGAAACACATGTCTTACGAACGATTTATCAGAAAAATCACGGGTAACACTTGGGGCTCTAAGCCATCAAGTGTTTTTTGTATGCTGTGTGCTTTCCTGCTTTATCAAAAACCTTGTCGTCCTTGCAGAGAGGTTTATTTGAATGTATTCCGCGTCAAATCAATAAAAGCCTTTAATGGTGCAGACATCCACTTGTCCTTATGCCATGCTAGTTGAGTAAATACGGGGCAGTCGTTTTGCCAGTTGAGTTCTTTCATCCGACCTTCAGCAATATCGTCTTTTACTGTCATTTCAGGCAATAGTCCGATTCCAAGTCCGGCCATCACGCATTGTTTGATGGCTTCTATGCTGACGAATTCTAATTTGTTAGGGTAGACACCGGCGTCATGTAAAGCGTCCTCAAAGAGCGTGCGGTATGAGCAGCCGTCCTCTGTCAGAAGAAGGGTTTCGTTTTGAAGATCCTTCAATGTCACTGGTGAGTCTGCTGGAAAAGGGTGGTCATTGGCAGCCACCATTTTGATCTCATCCTGAATCAGAGATTCAACGTGCAGTGCGTCTTCCGTCCGGTTCACATCCAAAATGAAGGTAATATCAAGCTGGCCCTGTAAGAGCTGTTCTTTCGCTTGTTCGTTGGAAATATACGGTCTGAATATGAGCTTTACTTGAGGAAAAGCCTGTTTAAATTCTTTTATGATAGGGGGAAGGCGATATGTGCACTGGCTTTCTGTCGCCCCGATTTTCAAGGTTCCGGTTGTTTCTCTTACTTGATTTGCGGCCATTCTTGCTTCTTCTGTTAACGCAATAATCTTCTCCGCATAGGATTTGAATGTTTTGCCGGCTTCTGTCAGGATGAGCCGCTTGCCGAGCCGTTCAAATAAAGGAGTCCCGATTTCTTCTTCAAGTGATTTGATCTGAGAGGTAACACTTGATTGTGCATAGTTAAGCATCTTGGCGGTAAGGGTGAAGTTTACATGTTCTGCTGCCGTAATAAAGGTGATCAGCTGCTTCAATTCCATTTGTTATCGTCCTTTCTAAATCGGCTTTATCGATTGGAATAATCGAAATAATCATCTGTATTGATTAATGAATCCATTATATGATGGAAAAAATCATTCGTAAACAAAGGAGCAGATGCATCATGAAAATTGCGGTCATTAATGGCGGAACGAGGCCTGGCGGAAATACGGATATTCTTGCGGAGAAGGCTGTTCAAGGATTCGGTGCGGAGCACATTCATTTGCGGAAATATCAAATCCAGCCGATTGAGGATCTGCGTCACGCTCAAGGCGGCTTTCGTCCTGTTCAAGATGACTACGATTCTATCATTGAGCGGGTATTGCTGTGCGATATTCTTGTATTCGCCACCCCAATTTATTGGTTCGGCATGTCAGGAACGTTAAAGCTGTTCATTGATCGCTGGTCACAGATGATGAGAGATCCGCGATTTCCTGATTTTAAAGAGCAAATGTCGGCAAAACAGGCATATGTGATAGCAGCCGGAGGAGATAATCCTAAGATAAAGGGGCTGCCTCTGATAGAACAGTTTGGTCACATTTTTGATTTTATGGGAATGTCATTTGAAGGCTATGTGCTGGGAGAAGGCAATCGTCCCGGCGATATTTTATACGATCAGCAGGCAATAGAAGCTGCGGGCAGGCTATTGAAAAGAAGTGATGCCGTGTGAAGCTGCTGTTGTCCGTCATTGTTGGAATGCTTATTCTAGGATTCTTTTTATCTTGGAAAATGCCGCGATCTGAGGAATGGATACACGTCAAAACAAACTCGTCTCAAGATAAGCAATTTGCCAGAATGTCAGGAAACACGCTGCAAATCAAAAACGTGATCAAAAATGATGCAGGCGAAGAAACAATTTATATGACAAATGGCATTTCTGGCCCAAAATAAAAAGCACCCTTTGAGGGTGCTTTTTTCTATAAATGAGGAACTACAAGCCCTCCATATAAAAATGCCGCGATAATCAGGAAAGCCGGATGCAGTTTGAATTTTGTCATGCAAAGGAGGGAAATGCCCGCAATCACTAAGGATTGAATCCAGCCGATGGCTTTGATGCCGTCTGCGCCGATTTGCCAAGTGAGAATAAGCATCATGACAGCGATAACAGGCTGAACAGACAGCGTCATGCCTTTGATCACGGGTGATTGGCGAAAGCGCTGAATGATGCGCAGCAGGACGATCAGCGCGAACGCGGACGGCACAACAGTTGCAATCAGCGCAATCAGAAAGCCGGGCCAGCCGCCTGCGCTGTAGCCGACATAAGCGGCGATTTTGGTTGCGATCGGGCCCGGCAATGCATTCGCAAGTGCGAGCATGTTAGAGAATTGGTCGTTTGACAGCCAGCCGTATCTGTTTACGACTTCTTCAAACATCAGCGGGATAGAGGCTGGGCCGCCGCCATATCCCAGAACGTTTGCGATAAAAAATGCTGTGAATAAAAACATAACGATCATGAGGCGGACATTCCTTTATCTTTTGAATGTTTATTTGAGATTTTGTCTTTCAGTTTAAAATGAAATGCTCCGTATGCTAAGAATATGATAATGACAATGCCGGGGTTGATCTGTAACAATTGCAGTCCGATAAAAGCGATGATAAAAAACAGGATTCCGGTGACCCAGCCAAATCCTTTGAGCGCTTTTTGTCCAAACTCATATGCCATAATACCGAGCATAACGGCGATAACCGGCGTCACGGCGCCAATCATGCCGGCGACAACCGCAGAGTGGCTTAAGACGTTTACTGCCGCAAATAAGGCAACCATCGCAAGGCATGTAGGCAAAATGTGGGCAAGAGTAGCGACAATTGCGCCTAGCGTGCCTTTTAGTTTGAATCCCAGATATGCCGCCATCTTGGTGGCGATCGGTCCGGGGAGTGCATTGGCGATGGCTAATATTTCTCCAAATTCATCATCATCTATCCATTTATATTTATTCACCGCTTCATGGCGGATCAGCGGAATCACCGATGGCCCGCCCCCGAAGCCTAAGATTCCGGTGCGCACCATTGCGGCGGTCATATCCCGATAAGGATGGTTTTTCATCAGTTTCTCTCCTTTACAGCTTCATTCCCATACGGCTTTTGTACCGTTTGATCAGCATTTGGCAATCAACGCTGACAACGCCCTGAAGCGGATACAGCCGTTTCGTTAAAAACTCTTCCATTTCCTGATCATCCGCGAAGATCCCGTGCATGTGAAGCTTGCTCGGACCAGTCATGTGATAAAGGCTGGTGACCGCAGGTTCTTCTTCAAGCTTTAGGGCGACTTCTTCTAGGAATTGCGGCTCTACCTCCACATTAAAAAACACGGATACATGAATGCCGATTTTAGCTGGATTGATCACGGCTGTGAATTTTTCAATAACACCTGCTTCAATCAGCTGATTAATGCGTGATTGAACCGCAACACGTGATAATTCAACTCTTTTGCCAAGATCCGTATAAGAAATCCTCCCTTCCTCATGCAAAATGGTAAGAATCTGTTTGTCTATCTCATCAAGAACAAGGTTAGGAATTTGATATTCATTGCCCATTTGTTTCACCTGCTTTCGTTTGACTTTTAGTCAATATTTTATCATATAAGTTTCGTTTCGTAAGAGAAAATTTATATTTATTTTCGTAATGAATATAAAAATATTTTTATGTTTACGAAAAGGAGAAAGTTCGTCAGCTTTTCTTCCGGATCAGTAGATGCGAAAAAACAGGGTCACTATAATGAAGAAAATCTCTTGCAAAGGGGACTTGTGATGAACAGATCTATTATCGGCACTAAGCAAATGGTCGTCAGTCCGCATTACCTCGCATCACAAGCGGGAAACCGCATTCTGGAGAAGGGAGGAAACGCATTTGACGCCGCTGTCGCCGTGAGCGCTTGTCTGGCGGTTGTCTATCCGCATATGACGGGGCTTGGAGGAGATTCCTTTTGGCTGACCTTTCATCAAAAAACAAAGGCGGTAAGAGTGTACAATGGCAGCGGCCGTTCAGGAAAAAATGTGACGAGAGACGTGTATAAGGGGAAAAATGAGATCCCGCTGCGGGGGATCGACAGCGCAATTACCGTACCGGGAATGGTCGATAGCTGGTATGCCGTGCTGAAGACATACGGACGGATGTCGCTTTCTGACGTATTGGAGCCTGCGCTCCATTATGCTGAAAATGGTTTTCCTGTATCTGCAGATCAGTGCCGGCATACAGCGGCGAATCTTGAACTGCTGGCGTCAACACCTTACACTGCTGATATTTTTACCAAAAACGGCAAAGCACCGGTCCCCGGCGAACGGTTTGTGCAAAAAGAGCTTGCGAACAGCCTGAAAATGATTGCTGAAAAAGGAAGAAGCGCATTTTATGAAGGTGATATCGCACAGCGGATTGTCTCGTATTTACAGCATAATGGCAGCTATATGACACTTGATGATTTTACAGCACACAAGGGTGAGTGGATGGAGCCTGTATCCTGTGATTACCGGGGGTACATTGTGTATCAGGCGCCGCCGAATTCCCAAGGTTTTACGGGTTTAATGACGCTGAATATTCTGGAAAACTATGATTTCAGCCAAATTGAACATGGTTCATTTACCTATTATCATGTGCTCGTGGAGGCACTGAAAAAGAGTTTTCTAGATCGGAATGCCGTTCTGACTGATCCGGCGTTTGCTGATATTCCGCTGGAAAGCCTCTTGGACAAAAGCTATGCCAAGCAACTGGCGGAAGAAATCGGTTATATAGCTGAACCGGCGGAAAGCAGACCGATTGGCAGTGATACCGCCTATGCCGCGGTGATGGATTCGGATGGCAACGCGGTGTCGTTCATTCAAAGCCTTTACTTTGAATTTGGCTCGGCTGTTACTGCCGGGGATACAGGCATTCTCATGCAGAATCGCGGCTCATTTTTCTCATTGGATGAAAATCATGTCAACACACTTGAGCCGAGAAAGCGCAGTTTCCATACGCTGATGCCGGCTATGGTCTGTAAGAACGGGAAACCGAAGATTCTGTACGGTACGCAAGGGGGCGAAGGCCAGCCGCAGACTCAGACCGCGATTATCACCCGAATGCTGGACTATGGAATGCATCCTCAGCAGGCAATCAGCGAACCGCGCTGGGTATGGGGCAGAACGTGGGGCGAGGATTATGAAGGTCTCAGAGTTGAGAACAGAATTGCAGAGGAGACGGTCGACATGCTAAAAGAAAGCGGCCATCTCGTGGAGACAGTCAGTGATTATGACCCGCTGATGGGTCACGCCGCAGCAATCGCAGTGGATGAGGAGGGCTTTCTCCAGGGAGGAGCCGATCCAAGGGGGGATGGGGCGGCTGTTGGGATTTGACAAGCTAGAAAAATATACATATGTATATTAAGAGAGCAAGAAACAGGCCAGCATCAATCAGGTGGTACATATATTGTTTATCTTCAGGTCTATACCTCCATTCTATAAAAAAGCGTAGAGAATCAATCGAAATAAAAAATAAAAGAAGCATATATCCCACAGGGAAAAAGATCATAGAAAAAACAAACAAAATCAGTAAAAAGATTTCTATTAATCTCTGTGTGCTGCTGACTGGCTTGTACAGCCAGCCTGATTTATGGATACCGAACTTTTTTTTGATAAGAAATTGCAGTGCTGTGCTGAACGATACCATGACCAGAAATAACAGCCAAAAATGAGTACTCATACCAATCCCTCCTAAACTCATCTCTTTATACGTTCGTGGGAGAGAAAATGTTTCATAGAAAAACACCCGGGGATTACTCCGGGTGTTGCATTTTTACAGGATGTGTCTGCTGCTGAAAAATGGTTTTCATTTTATCCCATGCGATTTCTGTGTTTTCATCGAGATCAAAGAGGCCTGAATTGCCGATGATAAAAATGTCATTCCCAGCTTCCGCAAGCATGCGGAAGGTTTTTTCATTACAGGAGCCGTCAACTTCAATGGCATACGTATAATGATTTGTTTCTCTCCACTCTTTAGCCGCGCGGATTTTTCCAGTCATTTCTGCGATAAACGGCTGCCCGGCAAAACCCGGATCAACGGTCATAATCGTCAGTTTATCAATCAAATGCACATAAGGGCTGATCCACTCTAGCGGAGTGGCCGGGTTCAATACAATCCCGACCTTTGCGCCATGATCTTTGATTTTGTGTATCAGCCGAAACGCCGCACGGTTAATGGTTTCGGCATGAACGCTAATGTAATCAGCACCGGCCTCTGCTGTCATATCGATAAAATCCTCCGGCCTTTCAACCATCAGGTGGGCATCAATCGGGAGAGCTGTCATCGTTCTGAGCTGGCTGATGAAAAATGGAGACAGTGTAATGTTTTTGACAAAATGGCCGTCCATGATATCAACATGATACATATTGGCACGGCTGTTTAGAATGGTGATCTGCTCGTTGAATTTTGTTAAATCCATACACATCAGAGAAGGTGAAAATAAATGTTTCATGACGCATACCTCACTTTAATTGAAGAATTGTATGATCCAGCCAAGAAGAATCCCGATAATGCCGAAGTCTGAATCGCCGTAAGTCGTGCCTTCAAATCCGAGCGAGCCAAGAACCGGCAGAAGAAGCGCAGGCAGAAAAGAAATGAGAATGCCATTGGCAAACGCACCGAGTACAGCCCCCCGCACTCCGCCGGTTGCATTTCCATAAACTCCCGCAGCGGCTCCTGTAAAGAAATGCGGTACAAGTCCCGGGACAATAACACTGAGACCGAAGACCGGAAGAAGAAAAATAGACACAATACCTGCCAGGAAGCTGGATAAAAATCCGATAATCACAGCGTTTGGCGCAAAAGGAAAAACCGTCGGACAGTCAAGAGCGGGTTTGGCGCCTTTCACTAGCTTCTCAGCGATGCCTTTAAAAGCAGGGACAATTTCCGCGATTACCATCCGAACCCCCGCCAAGATGACATATACCCCAGCAGCGAACGTAATGGCCTGCATAAAGGAATAAACGAGGAAATGGCTTCCGCCGCTCAACGATGATTCAATATAATCCTTTCCGGCGAAAGGAGCGACAATAAAGAAAAGGAGTGCCATCGTTAAAGAAATTGAGACTGACGTATCCCGCAGAAATCCTAATGATTTCGGAACTTTGATATCCTCAGTCGAATGAGATGGATTGCCCGCATGTTTGCCGATGAATCCAGCAATAAAATAGCCTGCAGAACCGAAATGGCCGAGAGCGAGATCATCGCTTCCTGTAATTTTTTTTGTGTACGGCTGAAGGATGGCGGGTGACAGCACCATCAGCCCCCCAAGAATAATGGCGCCCGCAGCAATGAGAGGAACACCGCTGATGCCGCCGGTAATCAGCACGGCGGAGATCAATGAAGCCATGTAGAGAATATGATGGCCGGTTAAGAAAATATATTTAAATGGCGTGAGACGCGCCAGCAATATGTTAACAATCATTCCGAAAATCATAATGAGTGCCGTTTCCGTACCAAACGTTTTTTGAGCAATGGCGGATATTGCATCTGTATTTGGTACGACGCCTTTAATGTGGAATGCTTTTTCGAACATGCTGCCGAACACGGCTAGTGAATCTGAGACAATCGCCGCCCCGGCGCTGAGAATGACGAATCCCATTGCCGTTTTCAGTGTGCCCGATACGGTATCCGCAGCGTTTTTCTTTTGCAGAAGCAGACCGGCTAAGGCAAAAAGTCCAATTAAAATAGCAGGAGTTCCCAGGAAATCGTTAATCAAAAAATCAAGCATCAGATGCACCCCCGTCGTCTATGTTTTTGTGTGTTACAAGTTGGTAAGGATGGCTTCTTTGATTTCTTTCTGGTCCAGCAGGTTTTTGAGTCCGACAACATTACGAGTTCCATCGTCAAGACCTGACACAATATCGGCTGATCCTAGATACAGATCCGCTTGCTCCGTTTTGCTTGAAGTGAGGTCTGTATGTGTAACATCAGCGCTGATGTTCAGTTCATCAATGATTTTTTTCACATTCATTTCAACAATAAAGCTTGATCCAAGTCCGTTTCCGCAAACAATTAAGATTTTTTTCATTCGAATCACTCCTAGTTTGAGTATTTTTGAATCATTGGCAGCACATCTTCTGCCGATTGAGCGTTAATCAGCAATTGAATGTTTTCCGGATCACCCAGCATATTCGTGAGCTGGGAGAGGGCTTTCAAATGGGTGTCATTGTCGATTGCCGCGAGCACGATAATCAGCTGGACTGAATGCTCGGGCCGGTCTGAAAAGGAAACGGCTTGGTTCAGTCTCAGAAAGCTCATGCCGATTCGATTCACACCGTCTTCAGGCCTCGCGTGCGGGATGGCTACATTTGGCGTAATGACGATATATGGGCCCAGTGTCTGAATCGTGGCAATCATGGCATCGACGTATTGCGGGGTAACAGACCCGTCATCCAAAAGCGGCTTTGCCGCCATGCGGACGGCATCCGCCCAACAGGGGGAAGAGTCGGCCATCGTTATATGGTTAGGTGTCATTAATTCAGCAAGCATTGGTTTGCGGTTCGCCTCCTTTTCATGTTTGTGCGGCTGTCCTAAATACTCGGTCAGTTCTTGCATCAGCTCTGTTTTATGAATGCCTTCTGCATGTTTTTCGATGATGCCCATGATGTCATGAACACTTGGATGGAAATGGGGAGCGCTGTTTGAGAGCGCATCTACTTTTTTCAGCAGGCTGATCTTTTCCTTGCTGTTCAGTATGGGATTAACGATGAGCACAGGCACCCCTCTGTCTGGGAGCGGAACAGTTGAGATCAGGACATCAGTTTCAAGCGTCATTGTTTCATAGACACGGCTTGATACGGTTTTCAGAATATCGACATTCGGCAGAAGATCTTCTATTTGGCTCTGCAAAATTTTTGAAGTGCCGATGCCGCCCGGGCAGACAATAACCGCTGTTTTTCTAAGTGAGGGCGCGACCCCTTCACGTTTCATCCAGCCTCCGAAATGCATGGCGATAAAAGCTGTTTCTTCACTGCTGACAGGTTTTCTTAATTCTTTTTGAAGGTGATGAACGACTTTTTTCGTTAAGCAGAAAATATCACTGTATTTCGTTTTGATGGAGGCAGCTACATCACTCTCATGAGGGGTGATATCATATTTAATCCTGTAATAAGCTGATTTCAAATGAAGCACCAGATGTTTTTTTAGATTTTCCGGGTCCTGAAAAAGCACGCAGGCGTAACGCTGGAAATCGACAATCATTTTGTCCGCGATATCATGTATCGCATCCAGCTCACCTGCAATGAGACTTGAAGCGGGGAACTGACTGATTTTAGCCCCTAACAGATGGATCGTGAAGTAGCACATCTCTTGATCAGAAATAAAGGCTTTTTCCGGCAGTTCCGCGGCCGCCGCCGCCCGAACGGCCGCTTCATATTCCTTCGTTTGCCTGATGGCGTATTGCTCTTCTTGTTCTAGAGTGATTTCTTTTCCCGCCTTTAATCTGATCAGAAATAGCGTAAAGTGCACACTTAAGCCCGCGAGAACATGATCAGCAAATTTCATGTGAAGAAGCTTTTCGAAAGTCAGCAGCATAGACCGCATGGTTTGGATCTGCTGTTCACAAGCAGCCGAATCGGGACAAAGATCGGTAACGGCCGCAGTGCTGCTGCTTTTTTGCATGAGCTGATTTGCGTATTCTGCCAGCAGTTTTCGCTTTTGCTGCTCTATTCCTGAAAAGAAATACCCCTTTTCTTTGGTAAAGGAAAGAACGATGCCGAATGTTTTCAGCTTTTCGCGAATATGCTTCATATCCTGAATGGCGGTGTTGCGGCTGACGTGATTTTCGTCAATGAAGTTCTGCAAAAGTAACCGTCTGTTTCTCGTTAAAATGCGCAGGATCACTCTTGCCTGCCTTTCTGAGGGAGAATATTCATAGCTTGAACTTGTCAGCGTTTTCATTTCTGATGTCAGCATTTTTTTCGTTTGGTCTTCTAAATAAAATCCTGCTGAACGCCTTCTTTTGATCGGTGTCAGTCCGGTCTCTTTCAGCCAGCCGTTAATTTTTTCAATGTCATAATACAGTGTTCTCCTTGAAATGTTTAATTGCTCCGTTAATTCTCCGCAAGTAACATAGCTGGTTGTGTTGAGAACCTGATGAAGAATGGCTGATCTTCTTTGGTCTAAAGGCATGCCCATCAGCTCCTTATGTGCAGGTGATATCAGTCTGCTGTCCTTCTCTTCGTGCGGGCTTATTTCAATTGTAATGGGGAGCATCTGAATTTATAAGACCAAATCAGTGCAAACGGTTTGTGCAAATATGATTCCTACAAACAAAAAAAGCCAGACACATGCTGCGCCGGCTTTTTTGAATAACGGTGTCTTTTTGACTAGTTTCTTCTATATAAATAGTCCTTTTATGAACTCGGACGAATCAATGTAAATTCTTCACCGAGCTTTGCATAATGGTTTCCGGCTAATCTGGAAGCCGGCTTTAATTCGTCCGTCAAAATATACCCTTTTTCTGCGTCATACACCTTCTCATCGAGGTGAAAACAGACAACTCTGCCAATAAGCAGATCAGCCGTGGTCACACCATGATCATTGTCGAAGGTGATATGCCGTTCGAGCTTGCATTCAAAACGAATGCGGGCTTCTTGAATGCCGGGCACCGAAACAGCCGTGCTCTCTACAGAATGGAGAGAGGTGCGTGTCATTTCACTTTCGTCCGGCCCTAAACTTGCCGCCGTTTCATTGATGTCTTCAATGATGGCTTCATCACTGACATGGACGACAAATTCACCGTTTTCTATCGCGTTTCTGGCTGTGTCTTTTTGCCGGCCTTCTGATCGGTTAACAGAAATACTGAGTAGCGGAGGATCTGAGCTGACCACGTTATAGAAACTGAAAGGTGCCGCATTGATTGCCCCGCCTGAAGAAAGTGTTGTAACAAATGCGATCGGGCGCGGAATAACGGCTCCTGACAGCAGCTTATACGTCTCTTTGGCACTAAGCTCTTCTGCTTGAAATATGTACACAACAACACCGCCTTTATTGTAAGAGTACCATGATTATAACGAAATCCATTCAAGGAAACCAAATGATGCGGGTTGCATATGCTATGTCATGACATATAACTGATATAGGGGAATTAGAAAATAGGCTACCGTACGTATGCCGGAGCCTATGATGACAGTTTCATTATTTATATTTCTTTTTGACTACCCAGCAATTGCCGTCTTTCCAGAACTCTTTTTTGCTGTCGTAATCATCTTTTTTGCGATGATGATCATTTTTCCAGTGTTTTTTGCGAGAGCGGTACGACTTTTTGTAGCTGCGAGATTTTCTGTGTGAACAGAATGATTTTTTGTAGCTGCGAGATTTTCTGTGCGAACAGAATGATTTTTTGTAGCTGCGAGATTTCTTGTGTGAGCAGTAGGATTTTTTGTAGCTGCGAGATTTCTTGTGTGAGCAGTAAGATTTTTTATGGCTGCGAGATTTCTTGTGTGAGCAGTAAGATTTTTTATGGCTGCGAGATTTTTTGTGAGAGCGGTGCGACTTTTTATGACTGCGTTTTTTTCCACGAGGCTCTTGGTATAAATAAGTTTTTAAACCTTCTTTTTTTGCGGATTTCACCGCTTCTTTGATATCAGAATGGGAATAGTGGCCCAATTGAAATCCTCCTTTTTTTAATTTGTTTAAGGATGAAGATCCTTACTACACACATAGTACGCACGATTGTAAAAAGTGTATAAGTGTTCCGCTGAGATCTCACAAAAATAAAAGCCTAATTTTGAAGGGGGACTACGGATGAAGAATCAATCAAATTTGCCTCTTTATCAGCTGTTTATTCATCCAAAAGACTTACGGGAATTAAAAAAGGATATATGGGACGATGAACCGGTTCCGGCTGTGTTGAAAGTGAATCAGAAAAGATTTGATATCGACATTGCTTATCGCGGATCTCATATTAGGGATTTCAAAAAGAAGTCGTACCATATTTCCTACTATCAGCCGAAAACATTTCGCGGCGCCCGCGAGGTTCACTTGAATGCGGAATATAAAGATCCTTCCATGATAAGAAACAAATTGTCTCTCGATTTTTTCTCAGAGCTGGGGACGCTGTCTCCAAGGGCAGAATTTGTGTTTTTAAAGGTAAATGGAAAGAATGAAGGAGTGTATCTTGAGCTTGAATCCGTGGATGAATATTATTTAAGGAAAAGGAAGCTGGCGGACGGAGCGATTTTTTACGCGGTTGATGATGATGCTAATTTTTCTCTCGTGAGTGATTTGGAGAGGGAAACGAAGAAGTCACTTGAGCATGGGTATGAAAAGAAGACAGGGACTGAGGAAGATGATTTTTATTTACAGGATATGATCTTTAAAATTAATACTGTCCCGAAAGCTCAATTTAAATCAGAAGTGACAAAGCACGTGAATATCGATAAGTATTTGCGCTGGCTGGCCGGCATTGTGTTCACCTCAAACTATGACGGGTTTGTCCACAATTACGCTTTGTACAGAAGCGGGGAAACCGGATTATTTGAAGTGATTCCTTGGGACTATGACGCAACCTGGGGCAGGGATATCCATGGGGGGCGGATGGCTGCAGATTACGTAAGAATTCAAGGATTTAATACATTGACCGCCCGCATTTTGGATGAACCCGAATTTCGCAAATCCTATAAGCATCTCCTAGAAAAAACACTCCAATCTCTCTTTACAATTGAATATATGAAACCAAAAATATTGGCGCTTTATGATCAAATCAGGCCGTTTGTCCTGATGGACCCATATAAAAAGAGTGATATTGAACGTTTTGACCGTGAGCCGGAAGTGATTTTTGAGTATATTAAAAATCGTTCACAATACATCAAAAGCAATTTAAGTATTTTGTGAATCCATGATTATAGGTATTCGCTGAAAATCAGACAATTAGGCTATTGAATTAGTTCAAGAAATAACTGTGACACGTATATATGCAATATATTTATCATCTATGTATAAATGACTAGGAGGGTAATGAATGAGCAAGAGGAGAATGAAAAATCATTCAAATCATGATATATCTTATTATCATTTTTTGCATTCAATGCAAGATAAAATTGTCACTGTATATCGAGGAGGTCCCGAATCTAAAAAAGGAAAATTGGTAGCTGTAAAATCAGATTATATCGCTTTGCAAACTGAAAAAAAAACCATTTATTATCAATTGGATCATGTAAAAAGTATTACAGAGGATACCAATAATAGCACAACAACAATTGAGACGGCAGAAATGGCTGACGCTGATGATTTTCATAGCTTAATCGGACAGTTAATGAACCAATCCGTTCAATTAAATCAAGGCGGTCCGGAATCTAAAAAAGGAAGTTTGGTATGGCTAGGAGATGATTACGCTGCGTTAGACACAAATGAGGATGGAGTAGTTTATTTTAATATTCATCACATCAAAAGCATAAGTAAACATGAGTCCGCTTTAAATAAAGAAGGACATACGCCAAGTGTCTTGGAAGCTGATAACCTAAACGAAGTTTTTAAGAGTTTAACTCATAAATGGGTTTCGATTAATCGAGGAGGACCAGAAGCAATTGAAGGTATCCTCGTAGATAATGCGGATGGTCATTATACTTTAGTGAAAAATCAAGAAGTGCTTCGCATATATCCTTTTCATATCAAGAGCATCAGCTTAGGCCCAAAAGGCTCTAACAATCAAAAGAAAGAACATGATGATAAAGAAGAAAGCAAAAATGATATAGACCAGAAACAAAAACAAGAAGAAGAGGGGGACAGTAATTCGTTAACATCTTCAAAATCACATAGCTCATCAAGTTCGTCCAAATCAAATAAACGATCATCAAGATCTTCAGATTATCAATCATCAACATATGATCGTTCATCAGACACCAGCAGTTCGTCCAAATCATATCGGTCACCAAGATCTTCAGATTATCAATCGTCAAAATATGATCATTCATCAGACACCAAAAGTTCGTCCAAATCA
>NZ_NSDH01000007.1:0-37047 GCF_002289525.1 Bacillus sp. 7705b
TATCGGTCATCAAGATCTTCTGACTTTCATCGTACCGGAAGCCAAAAGGAAGATTATAGCTATGAAACGATTGTTAAAACGATAGACTATCATTGGAAGCGCAAATTTTAATAGATAATGAAGGTGCATCAGATAAAGTGATGCCCTTTTTCATTCAATTAAAGGGGGAGAATGGTGAAAGGTTTGAATCAATTTCTTGACACAGATGTTGAGGTTGTCATTTCAGGAAATACAAGATTTGTTGGCACACTTATAGATATTGGACAGGATATTTTTGTTATATTTGATGGCAGCAATTATCTTTATATTCCCTTGCTGCATCTTCATCAAATGAACAAAGCAATAAATACGAATACTGAGAAACCAATTTTAATAGATCCGGAAGATCCAATGATGGAGGCGGAAAATAATAGTTTTTCTTATAGAAACACATTAAACAAGGTGAAAGGCAAATTTATTGAAATTTATGTAACGGGGGATCGGTCAATACATGGATATGTTACAAGTGTTTTAAATGATTATATTGTATTTTTTTCACCTGTTTTTAAAACACTTTTCATATCTATGCATCATTTAAAATGGTTTACCCCTTATTCAACAGAACAAACGCCGTACACTCTTGATAACTCTCAATTGCCTGTCGTACCTTCCAGTGTTTCACTTGTGCGTAATTTCGAGGAGCAGATCAAAAAATATGTTGGCCAATTGGTCATATTTGATATGGGGGAAGTGCCAGAGAAAGTCGGTCTATTAAAAGATGTGTCTAATAATATAATTGAGCTTATTAACGCAAGCGGAGAGTCAATCATTTGGAAGTTAAATCACCTAAAGACAATGCATCTCCCCTAGCGCAGCCTATACTGAAAATAAACTGCCCTCGAATAGCAGAAGGCAGTTTTTTGTTTCATCATACTCTGCTAAAGAAATAACCAACTGATCCAAAAATATAAACATGTCAGCGTAAAAAGAACAGTCAGCGGAATGATTAATATGGTCGTTTTTAAATATTCGCCCCAGGAAATACTTTCATCATGCTGTTTTAATATATGCATCCAAATAAGTGTTGCTAATGTTCCTATAGGTAATAATAAGGAACCAATATCACTACCAATGATATTTGCCAAGTAGATAATTTTTGCTGTTGAAGGATTCAGGCTCATTTCCGTTAAAGTAAAAGTACTGATCATTAAAGCCGGATGGTTGTTGAATAGATTCGAAAAAACAGAGGTAGAGATACCTGATACGAAAGTAGCGTAGGAGAGGCTTCCAGAAACCATTGGTTCAAAATAATTGACAAGTAATTCAGTAAATCCAATATTGTGCAGCCCATAAATGAGGATATACATAGTAAAAGCAAAAATAAAAATGTGCCAAGGTGATTTGTATAACAAGTCTTTAGGAGAGGTTTTGAAATAAACCCATCTCCAGGCCAAAAGGATAATCGATCCGATGACAGCGACAAGAGGAACGGAGATACCGGTATATGACGCGGCAAATAAGCTGATTCTGACGAGAAAAACAAATGCGAGTACAAATAACATTATCTTTGTTTGATTTCGTTCCGGTATCGGAGCTGATGGCGAATGAAGGGGATGGTACCTTCTGTGTCGCAGAGACTGAAAATGGTTCGGTATATCCGGCAGGCTTTTAGGAAGACGTTTATAAAAGAAAATAAACAGTAGACAAGCCATAAAAATGAGTCCCATCATACTAGGGACAAACATCATGGCAGTGTGCAAATATAAATCCATTCCAATCATTTTGAGAGAAATTAAATTTACAATATTACTTACGCCGATCGGTGCGCTGGAGGCTGTAGCTATTAAAACGCCGCTTATGAGATAAGGGGTTTTTTGATGTTTTTTCAAACCTAAATATTTTAAAACCAGCAAAAGGATGGGGGTTGTGATCAAAACGCTCCCATCATTATTTAGGAAAATGGTCATTAAAAAGCAAAGTGAATTGGTTAACCAAAAAAGCTTGATGCCTGATCCCCTGGATTGTTGGAGCAGCTTTGCAGCCACCCAATAAAAGAACCCAAAACTTTCTAATGCAATGGCCATGATCATAGTGGCAAGAATTGTGACCGATGCACCCGTGACTTTTGATCCTATTTCTCCTAAGTCGGTCAATGACACACTTCCGCATAATAACACCATTAAAGCGCCTATTGTCGCGGGGATAGCTTCATTTAATCCTTTCGGCCTCCAGAAAATAAAAATCATTGTTATGAAAAAAGCGAGCAATGTTAATATACTCGTGAACTGTGTAATATATTTCACCTCTCTATCTATCATTCTAAAATCAAACGATTGTCATACGCTTACTAGTATCCTTGCCAACTATTTGTACTGTATGTATACGTATACTGATATGAAGTTGTACTAAGCGATTATATTATATTAATTAAAATTCCATGAGAATCCCAAAAGAAAAAAGAGTTTGCAAGTATCATTTCAGGTACTTGCATCACTCTCTTTAGTTCTTAACTGCTGACAATTTGAAATATTAATAAATTGCTTCAAAAGCGGATTTTGATTGTCTTTGCGATAGGCGATAACCCATTCGGCATTCAGCTGTATTTTATCTATTGTTCGATAAGTCACATCCAAGTTAAATAATTTTTTAGCTGAGGAAGGTACAAATGTAATCCCGATGCCGGCGCTGACTAATCCAATGACCATTTGATATTCAGTTGCTTCTTGTACAATGTTTGGCTTAAAGCCAGCCTGCTCACAAAATTGGATGAAATCAACGTATAAAGTAGGCCATGCTTCCTTGGCTACAGTAATAATCGGTTCATCTCTCAAATCTTCAATTGTAATGGCTTCCTTAGATGTTAACGGATGTTGTTTAGGCAAAGCTAAAACACAAGGGCTGCTTTGGGCGATTTCAGTATGCAATGCTGTGTGCTGTAAAGGAGGATGAAGTATACCAATATCAATGTTGCCCTTTAGCAGCTCCTCTTGCTGCCTAAACGAGGATATTTCACGTAATTCTATTTTTACTGATGGGAATTTTTTACGATATTCCCGGACAATCGGCGGCAGAAATTCATATGTAGCTGATCCGACAAAACCGATAACGAGATGGCCGTGCTCGCCGCGAGCCGTCCGCTGTGCCAATTCAATCGCTTGATCAATTTGCATCAAAGCCGTGCGGCAGTGATTTAAAAATATTTCTCCGGCTGCGGTTAGTTCCACAAATCGTTTTGTCCTCTTCAGAAGCGTCACCCCGACTTCTTTTTCCAACTGTTTGATCTGCTGGCTGAGAGGAGGCTGTGTCATGTTCAGCCGAAGCGCAGCTTTCCCGAAATGAAGCTCTTCGGCAACTGCGATAAAGTATTGAAGGTGGCGAAGCTCCATCAATCATGCATTCCTTTCTTAGGTTAATAATTCGTAATACATATTAATCATAAGTCGAATTGATATTGGAGGTCAATTTCCAAAGAGTGTATAGTGAAACGTATCACAAGATTTATTTAAATTTTTATGTTTAAAATGCATAATAAGGAGTGAGGGTGTTGACAAAAGCAACAAAAGAACAAAAATCCCTTGTGAAAAACAGAGGGGCGGAGCTTGTTGTTGATTGCTTAGTGGAGCAAGGTGTCACACATGTATTTGGCATTCCAGGTGCAAAAATTGATGCGGTATTTGACGCTTTACAAGATAAAGGGCCTGAGATCATTGTTGCACGGCATGAACAAAATGCGGCATTTATGGCGCAGGCTGTAGGCCGTTTAACTGGAAAACCGGGAGTCGTTTTAGTCACATCAGGACCGGGTGCTTCTAACCTGGCAACGGGACTGCTGACTGCAAACACTGAAGGTGACCCTGTCGTTGCGCTTGCTGGGAACGTTATCCGTGCCGATCGTTTAAAACGGACTCATCAATCATTGGATAATGCGGCGTTATTTCAGTCGATTACAAAATACAGTGTAGAGGTTCAAGACGTAAAAAACATACCGGAAGCTGTTACAAATGCATTTAGAGTAGCGTCAGCAGGTCAGGCTGGGGCCGCTTTTGTGAGCTTTCCACAAGATGTTGTGAATGAAGTCACAAATACCAAAAACGTGCTTGCAGTGGCAGCGCCAAAACTTGGCCCTGCACCTGATGATGCAATCAGTGCGGCTATCGCAAAAATCCAAACAGCAAAACTTCCTGTTGTTTTAGTCGGAATGAAAGGCGGAAGACCTGAAGCGATTAAAGCGGTTCGCAAGCTTTTGAAAAAGGTTCAGCTTCCATTCGTAGAAACATATCAGGCTGCCGGGACTCTTACAAGAGAGTTAGAGGATCAATATTTCGGCCGTATCGGTTTATTCCGCAACCAGCCGGGCGATCTGCTGCTTGAGCAGGCTGATGTTGTTCTGACAATCGGCTATGACCCAATTGAATACGATCCGAAATTCTGGAATGTCAATGGAGACCGGACGATTATCCATCTGGATGAGATTCTGGCTGACATTGATCATGCTTACCAGCCTGAGCTTGAATTGATCGGGGATATCCCATCTACTTTGGATCATATCGAACATGATGCTGTAAAAGTGGATTTTGCGGAACGTGAGCAAAAAATCCTTTCTGATCTAAAAGAATATATGCATGAGGGAGAGCAGGTGCCTGCAGATTGGAAATCAGACAGACTGCATCCTCTTGAAATCGTTAAAGCATTACGAAATGCAGTCGATGATAACGTCACAGTGACATGCGATATCGGTTCACACGCGATTTGGATGTCCCGTTATTTCCGCAGCTATGAGCCGTTAACATTAATGATCAGTAACGGTATGCAAACACTTGGTGTTGCGCTTCCGTGGGCAATTGGTGCTTCATTGGTGAAACCGGGAGAAAAAGTCGTTTCTGTCTCTGGTGACGGCGGTTTCTTATTCTCGGCAATGGAGTTAGAGACAGCGGTGCGCTTAAAAGCTCCAATTGTACACCTTGTATGGAACGACAGCACATATGACATGGTTGCATTCCAGCAATTGAAAAAATACAATCGTACATCTGCAGTCGAGTTCGGAAACATCGATATCGTGAAATATGCGGAAAGCTTCGGGGCAACCGGTTTACGTGTCGAATCACCAGACCAGCTGGAAGATGTTCTGCGTCAAGCCATGAATGCTGAAGGCCCTGTTATCATTGATGTCCCAGTTGACTACAGTGATAACGTTAATTTAGCGAGTGACAAGCTCCCAAAAGAATTTGGAGAACTGATGAAAACAAAAGCTCTCTAGCACTCTGCGCACCAAGACACTGTTTTCGAAGAACAGCACATTACTAAAGGAGTGAAGGGAATATGAAACAAGAAAGCAACATTCAAATGCTGAGCCGCGGCAAAAAAGAACAGCCCGTTAGCCAAATTTATCAAGTATCAACAATGACTTCTCTTTTAGACGGAGTATATGACGGCGATTTTGAACTGTCAGATATTCCGAAATACGGAGACTTCGGTATCGGAACCTTTAACAAGCTTGATGGAGAGCTGATTGGGTTTGACGGCGAATTTTACCGTCTTCGTTCCGACGGCACTGCGACGCCTGTGCAAAGCGGAGACCGCTCTCCGTTTTGCTCATTTACGTTCTTTACACCGGATATGACGCACAAAATTGATGCGAAAATGACACGTGAAGAATTTGAAAAAGAAATCAACAGCATTCTGCCAAGTAAAAACCTATTTTATGCCATCCGTATTGACGGATTGTTTAAAAAAGTGCAGACAAGAACGGTAGAACTGCAAGAAAAACCATATGTGCCAATGATTGAAGCGGTTAAAACACAGCCGATTTTCAACTTCGACAACATCAGAGGCACAATCGTTGGTTTCTTGACTCCTGCTTATGCGAACGGAATCGCCGTTTCTGGCTATCACCTGCACTTCATTGACGAAGGACGAAATTCAGGCGGACACGTCTTTGATTATGTGCTTGAGAATTGCACGGTTACGATTTCTCAAAAAATGAACATGAATCTCAGACTTCCAAATACACCAGATTTCTTTAATGCCAATCTGGATAACCCGGATTTCGCCAAAGATATCGAAACGACTGAAGGAAGCCCAGAATAAAAAAAGCAAGCCCGCACATGTGCAGGGCTTGCTTTTTATTTGGCACTTTACCTGATTTTAGTTAAAATAACATTAAAATGATTAAGGTGTGGGTCTCATTGAAAATACTGGTTTTGGCTGTTCATCCTCAAATGGAAACCTCAGTCGTCAATAAGGCGTGGGCAGAGGAATTAAGTAAACATGACAATATCACTGTACGGGAGCTTTATAAGGAATATACGGATGAAGCCATTGATGTTGCCAAAGAGCAGCAGCTGTGCGAGCAATACGATCGCATTGTTTTCCAATTCCCGCTTTATTGGTACAGCTCTCCGCCGCTTCTTAAAAAATGGCAGGATCTTGTGCTGACATACGGCTGGGCCTTCGGGTCAGAAGGGAAAGCTCTGCATGGCAAAGAGCTGATGCTGGCTGTTTCCACAGGAAGCGAAGCGGAAAAGTATCAGGCGGGCGGAGGGAATCATTATTCAATCAGTGAGCTCCTGAAGCCGTTTCAGGCGACAAGCAATCTGATTGGCATGACATATCTCCCGCCATATGTGTTTTATGGCGTGAAATACGCAAATGCTGAGGATATTGCGATCAGTGCAAAACGGTTAGCTGAATATATCCAGCAGCCTTTTTCTTAAAAAAGAAACGCCCTGTCCGGATTGGGATAGGGCTTTCTCTATTAAAAATCGGGTAATTCAGATAGGTTATTATCCTTTATGCCGTCTGGTTCACTTCTTAAAATGTCACGTCCGTATTTATGAAATACATCAACGTGAGCGATCTTTCCCGCTTTTGCTTCTGATAGCGCAGTGGGATAATCCAGTTCTCTTCCTGTGTTCGTTTTCACCGCGATAATATTGTCTTCCTCATTTCTTCTGACCGCGATAATTTCTTCTTTTCCGGACGTATCAACTGGCTGATCGATATTTGTTTGTTTCGATTTATACGATTCATATGCAGCTTCAAATTGATCCATTTTTCCACCTCCATCCTTTAACGTAAACAAAAATGCTGTTGATCATGTATAGATTTCGACACGGCATACGACAATATTTCCTGAGAAATATTTTGAATGCGACAATTCAATCCATAATTAGCGAAGAAAAAAGGGATTCCGTTCTGTAAACGGAATCCCTTTCGGTTATTTTGTCATTTGCAGGTCCTTTGTTTTGATATAACCTGTCTTACCGCCGTAATCTACATAGACCCAATCAAAGTCAAAGCCGCCTTTTTTTGTTTTACTCCAGCCTAAAAAAGATACGCTTGTGTTAGCCGGGAGTGTCTTGATGCTTTTTCCTTCAGCGGATGTATATGCTTTCGTCTTTGTTTTGGTTTTTACCGTTGTCGCTGCCTTTACAATGTAATGAGTAGAGACAAAGCCTGTCTTTCCGTTTTTGTAATGAACCTTTGCCCAATCAGCGTTTGAAAACGAAATGAGCTTTAAGCTGTCGCCCAGATGAAGTGTGTCGGCTTTAGCGCTTGAAGCGGAGGCCTTTGTTCTGACATTCAGAGCCTCTGCTGAAACCAAGTAGGAATCAATCGGATAGCTGTATAAATCATCAATGCTTACGTTTGTTTCTGGCTGTTGTGCATGAATTGTGTTTGCGCCGCCTGCAGAAGCCGCAGTTATTCCGGCTGCAAGTGCAAGTGTAGACAGTACTTTCGTGGGTTTGTTCATTGCGTTCCTCTCCTCACATAAGAGAAATAATCATTTCTATTATTCCTTTCACGTTTTGGCCGGTTGCTAAACATAAAAAAGGATCAGATAAAGATCTGATCCTTTGCATTATTTTTTCGTTTCCAGTTTCAGAGGCGCTGATATTGTTTTCTTTACTTTCTTTCCATGTAAAATCTGATCCGCTGCTTCCGTTGCCAGTTTACCGATCAATTCAGGCTGCTGAGCGACAGTGGCTGAGAGCTTACCGTCTTTAATCGAAGAAATCGCATCCTTATTTCCGTCAAAACCGACGACTAAAATATCTTTGCCGGAGCTGTTAATCGCTTCGAGAGCTCCAAGCGCCATTTCATCATTATGAGCGAAAACCGCTTGGATATCCGGGTGTCCTTGGAGCAGGTTTTCCATGACAGTCAGGCCTTTAGTGCGGTCAAAGTCAGCTGATTGTTTTGTGACAACGTCCAGCTTTTGATCTGCGATTTTGTGAAAGCCTGAACCGCGTTCCCGTGTAGCGGAGGCACCCGGAACGCCTTCAAGCTCCGCCACCTTAGCACCTTTTCCAAGCTTGTCTGCGATGAACTCTGCGGCCATTTCTCCGCCTTTTACATTGTCTGAAGCCACGAGGGTTTCTACTTTGCCTTGTTCAGCTGACCGGTCGATGGAGACGACAGGCACACCAATCGAATTTGCAGACTCTACTGCCGTTGAAATAGCCGAAGAATCAGTTGGATTGATTAACAGGGCATCAACGCCTTGCTGAATTAAGTCCTCCACATCACTTGTCTGCTTGGAGGAATCATTTTGTGCATCGACGATGATGATCTTCATTCCACGCTTTTCCGCTTCTTTTTCAATTCCCTTTTTTAAAGAAACAAAAAAGGGATTGTTAAGCGTTGAGATCGACAAGCCGATGGTAAATTCCTTTTTATTATCTGAGTTTGACGGCTTCGCCCATTGGGGAGGCTCAAGCGAACAGGCGCTCAATACAAACAGTGACAGCGCCAAAATGACGGATACAGCCTTTTTCATGTAAAACCCTCCTATGCTGACTTTTTGCGGTCTAATAATACCGCGATTAAAATGACAATCCCTTTAACAACCAGCTGATAAAATGATGAGACGCCAAGCAGGTTGAGTCCGTTATTGAGTGTGCCGATAATCAGCACCCCGATTAACGTTCCGACAATGCGCCCGCGGCCCCCGGAAAGACTCGTTCCGCCTAAGACAACCGCCGCGATGGCATCCAGTTCATATGATTCTCCAGCTGTCGGCTGTGCTGAGTGGAGACGGGAAGTCAAAATCGCGCCGGCAAGGGCGGATAATAGACCGGCTAAAGCATAAATCATGACTTTTACACGTGTGACTTTTATGCCTGAGATGAGTGCCGCTTTTTCATTGCCGCCAATTGCGTATGTCCGGCGCCCGAACGGCGTTTTGTGAAGCAGCACCCAAAGGATAACAAAGGCGAGAACCATTGTAATTGCAGGTACTGGAATTCCTAAAAAATAACCGCGGCCGAACAGCTGAAAGGCATAGTTAGTGCCAAGCCCTGTGATCGGGTTTCCGTCTGTATACACAAGAGTAAGTCCGCGGAAGACAGTCATGGTCGCAAGCGTCGCGATAAAAGGGGCCATTTTCCCTTTTGTGATTAACAGTCCGTTGATCATCCCTAGAAGAGCGCCGATCAGACAGCCTATGATGACGGCGAGAATCGGGTCGACACCAGATACAATCATACCCGCGACTAAGGCGCTGGACAGGGCGAGAATAGCCCCGACAGAAAGATCAATGCCGCCAGTTAAAATAACGAAGGTCATGCCGAAAGCGATCAATCCGTTAATTGCCACCTGCCGAAGCAGGTTTAAAATATTCAAAGGCTCCAGGAAGCTCGGGTTTAAAATCGATACGATCATAACGAGAATAAATAAACCGAGAAACGGGCCGAGCTTCTGCATGACGCCATCGAAGTGAATCTGTTTTTGTTTTGTTTGCTTCAGTTGTTCCGTTTTCATGTTACCGCCCTCCCGTGGCAAGTGTCATAATTCGTTCTTGTGTCGCTTCACGCGCTTCGATGTCTCCGCTGATTCTGCCTTCATGGACGACGATGATTCTGTCACTCATCCCGAGTATTTCCGGCAGCTCTGATGACACCATAATGATGCCGACACCGCGTTCAGTGAGCTCATTCATCAGCGTATAGATTTCCCGTTTCGCGCCCACATCCACGCCTCTTGTCGGCTCATCCAATATGAGCACTTTTGGGCCGATGCCAATCCACTTGGCAATCACGACCTTTTGCTGGTTGCCGCCGGACAAATGGCGCGCGTGCGTTTCCGGTGAAGCCGTTTTGATGGTCAGGCGTTTTATGAGAAGGTCTACAAACTCTGCTTCCCGCTTGTGATCAATGATGCCCTTTGGAGAAAAACTGGCCAAATTGGGCAGCGCAATATTTTCCCGAATCGATGTGTCGAGCAGCAGTCCTTCATCTTTGCGGTTTTCCGTAATAAAACCGAGCCCTTTTTTCACAGCATCATACGGATTTTTAATAGCAGTCTTTTTTCCTGCAATCCAAATCTCACCCGAATCGAGCCGGTCAATGCCGAACAGTCCTCTCATCATTTCGGTTCGTCCGGCTCCCATTAAACCGGAAACGCCGACAATTTCACCGGAACGGACATAAAAGCTGATATCTTCAAAGCTTCCTTTTGAGGAGGCGTTTTTCACCTCAAATATTTTGTCTCCGAGTGAAGGGACGCGTTTAGGATACCGTTCCGTCAGCTCACGTCCGACCATTTTTTTCACGACCTCGTCAAAATTTGTTTCTGAAATGTTTGTTGTATCAACGGTTTTTCCGTCACGCATGATGGTGATTCTGTCGCAAATCGTAAAAATTTCTTCCATTCGATGTGAAATGTATACAATGGAAACACCGTTCTTTTTTAAAGCCGTAATGACGTCAAACAGCTTGCTGATTTCCCGTTCAGTCAAAGCCGCGGTAGGTTCATCCATAATGATTACCTCGGCATTTGTCATGAGCGCTTTTGCGATTTCAATCATCTGCTGCTGTCCGACGGAGCATTCACCTGCTTCTTGATCAAGTGAAAGAGAGACGGATAGTTTATCAAATTGTTCTTTTGCTAGCGCTTTCATTTTTCTGGTTTGTAAAATACCAAATTTCGTTGACATTTCTTTTCCGATAAATAGATTCTCAAGTACGGACATGTCCGGCCAGATATTCAGTTCCTGATGGATGAAGGCGATTCCGTGCTGCTCGGCTTCCTTTGGGTTGGAGAAATACGTCTCGTTACCATTTATGGTGATCCGTCCTTTGTCCAGTTTGTGCAGACCAGTCAGGATGTTCATCAGGGTGGACTTGCCGGCGCCGTTTTCTCCCATCAGTGCGTGAACTTCGCCGGGCTTGAGCTGAAAGGACACACCTGAAAGCACCTGGTTTTTTCCGAATGCTTTATGAATGTCATTCATTTCGATTTGCATATCGGTCCTCCTTTCTAGAAAAGCACACCCGCCTGCAGGATGCAGTTGGCGTATGGTGTGAATTCTCCTGTTCGTATGACAGCTTTAGCTTCTTTAGTCAGCTCCTTAAATTCCTCGTGGGGAAGGCAGTCAACTGCCTCTTCAGAAAAAAGGGTTTCTATAAAACTCGCATTCTCTGGATTGGATACCTTTATTTCGGATGCGACAATTACTTTTTCAACCGCCATTTCATCTGCCAGCACTGCGGCTACATCCCGGAAAGCCGGGAAACCCGGCTTTAGTGAGAGATCAATTTTCAGGACTTCGTCAGGAACGGGCAGCCCTGCATCAGCGATGACAATTTTGTCAGTATGGCCAAGGTCAGCCAATAGCTTGGCAAGATGACTGTTCAGTATACCGTGTCTTTTCATGACAGCAGCTCCTCTACTTCTTTTCTGGACGGCATTCCGCCTTGAGCGCCGAAAGAACATACAGATAGGGAGGCGGCGCGGTTTGCGAACCGTAATGCAGCTTCAATATCTTTTCCCTCTGCCAGGGCGACTGCAAGAGCCGCGTTAAACGTATCACCCGCCCCGGTTGTATCGACAGGCTCAACAGGGAAGGAAGGGATGATCCGCTCTTTGCTGCCGGATGAATAGCGCACGCCTTGTTTGCCTTCAGTGATAAAGAGCTTCGCCGGATAAAGCGCCAATGCTTCAGAAACCGTCAGCTCCGGAAATAAGATCGCCGCCTCATGTTCATTCGGCGTAAGATAGGTGGCATGGTCAATGGTTTCCTGCTTCAGCGGGCGGGCCGGTGCCGGGTTAAGCATGATCGGGATGTCGTGAGAATGGCAGTATCTGCACACCTCATCAACCGTTTCTTCCGGGATTTCCTGCTGAATCAGAACCATATCGATATTTTCAAGCTTTTCAAGAGCGTCTATCGCATAAGATGGGGTGATCTCATCATTCGCGCCTTTAACGACGACAATACTGTTATCACCTTCGGCAAGCACGATGTGGGCGGTGCCGCTTTCTTTATGTGTAACCGGTTCCATATAGTCGGTGCGAACACCGTTTGCTTTTAAATTATTCATGATGGCTGTTCCATAATGATCGTCACCAACCTTGCCAATCATAAAAACATTGGCGCCGAGTCTGGCGGCGGCAACAGCCTGATTCGCACCTTTACCGCCCGGCACAGTTTGAAATGAAGTACCCAGTACGGTTTCGCCCGCGTTTGGGCGTTTGTCTGAGGTGACCACCAAATCCATAGAACAGCTTCCAATCACACAAATATTACGCATCGTTTTCTTCCTTTCTTGTCGTGTTTCTTCTTATATACATGACGGGCATTTGAATCGCCGTTTCTGCGAGAGGCTGTTTTTTTATGATGCTCAAAAGAAGTTTAGCCGCTTCTTTACCCATGTCATATGCCGGCTGCTTAATCGTTGACAGCGGCGGAAACAGCAGCTCGCTTTGGGGAATATCATCGTAGCCGATAATTTGAATATCCACGGGCACTTTTTTCCCGCGCCGCAAAGCTTCATGCAAAACAGCCGCTGCTTGAATGTCATTACTGGCAATTACCCCGTCTGTCTCAGGATATAAGACAAACAGCTCCTTTGCCAGTGCCTGTGCATCCTTAAAAGAAAAGGACGCCGTCTCGATGATCTGAAAATCAACACCCGCCTGCTGTAATACCTCTAAAGCGCCGTGAAAGCGGTCTTGGGCAGTCGGCAGGTGAGCAGGGCCCTTCAGGAGCGTAATGTGTTTGCTTTTTCCATGAACAATTGCTTCCGCTGCTAATTTTCCTCCGGTATGTCCGTCACTGGATACAGAAGGAGCGCCTTCAGGCGTTCTGTCCAGGAAAACGACTGGCTGACCAATGCCGCTGTATTCCTCAAGATGCGGATAATTTGTTGCAGCAATAATACCTGCGACATGATTTTGTTTAAAGGTTTGAAGGTATTCAAGTTCTTTATTTAATTCCTCGTCACTGTTGCCGAAAATAAGCCGATAGCCTTCCCGGTTCAATTCATCCTCCACGCCGCGGGCAAGCTGGGGGAAGAAAGGGTTTGTAATGTCCGGAAGCAAAAGCCCGATCAGCCTGGATTCTCTTTTATAAAGAGACCTGGCGACTTCGTTCGGATAATAGTTCAGCTTCTCCATGGCGGCCATCACACGTGTTCTCGTTTCTTCATGGACATAGCCGTTGTCATTCAGGACGCGGGAGACCGTTGCAACTGAGACGCCCGCGGCTCCCGCGACATCTTTAATTGTAGCCAACACAGCTCCTCCTCATTTGTGTAACCGTTTACATAGATAGATTATCATGAACATTCCTTTATTGGCAATAAGAAAAAAATAAAACATGGCGATATAGCAAACCGAACTGTAAATGGTGTATAAATATGAGAATTTAAAGATATTCACGCTTTTTTTGACAAAGTCTTCACAAATCTGGATGAACATTTCATGAACGAATATTAAGTTTTATTAAAATTGTTTCAAAGTCATGCGATTAGACCTGTAAATAGGATGAAACAGATTAGACTATCCGCCCAGAAAATGTTTAATTATGTTAGAGAACCTGGACCTGTTTGTTTGCCGTTTTTATTGCAGGGGCCATTAGTCAATTTGGAATGGGCCTAATATTGTCTATTCCGTGCAGAAAGGATGACATTATGACCTTATCCTTAAGAAACAGGCAGAAATAATTTTATGTTCATAAGAACCGGAAACACGCATTGTATCAGCAAAAGCCTGATATACCGGGCCTGAAAAAAGATTGATTTGAAATGCATATTAAACTGAACATTCAAGGTGTGACTAAACGTCCAGAAGGAAATCATTTGGTAAATGAAAGCGCATTCGTTTTTAGTATTAAAAAAATCGATAAGATGTAAGTCCTGTCGATTTCCAAAAATAGAGAACACTTTGTAGGTACAAAATCTCTTTCAAAAGAGAAGTTTGGCTCAGTAGATTAGGGGAGATTATGTTACATAATGCCGATTGAGAATTCATAGTGATTCTATATACTGATGAATGAATTTACAACAATATAGAAGGAGATGTCGATAAGCAATGTGGTTACTCATTATAGCCTGTGCTGTCATACTGGTCATCGGAATATTAGAAAAACGGCGACATCAGAAAAACATTGATGCCCTCCCTGTTCGAGTGAATATTAACGGCATCCGAGGAAAGTCCACTGTGACAAGGCTGACAACCGGAATATTAATAGAAGCCGGTTACAAAACTGTCGGAAAAACGACAGGAACGGACGCAAGAATGATCTATTGGGATACACCGGAGGAAAAGCCGATTAAACGGAAACCTCAGGGACCGAATATCGGCGAACAAAAAGAAGTCATGAGAGAAACGGTAGAAAGAGGAGCTAACGCCCTCGTCAGTGAATGTATGGCCGTTAATCCGGACTATCAAATTATCTTTCAGGAAGAACTTCTTCAAGCTAATATCGGTGTCATCGTAAACGTGCTGGAAGATCATATGGATGTCATGGGGCCGACGCTTGATGAAATTGCAGAAGCGTTTACCGCTACTATTCCTTATAATGGCCATCTTGTCATTACAGATAGTGAATATACCGAGTTCTTTAAACAAAAAGCCAAAGAGCGAAACACAAAAGTCATCATTGCTGATAACTCGAAAATTACTGATGAATACCTTCGTAAATTTGAATATATGGTATTCCCTGATAACGCTTCTCTCGCATTGGGTGTAGCTCAAGCACTCGGCATTGATGAAGAAACAGCGTTTAAAGGAATGCTGAATGCGCCGCCAGATCCGGGAGCAATGAGAATTCTTCCGCTGATCAGTCCGAGCGAGCCTGGGCACTTTGTTAATGGGTTTGCCGCAAACGACGCTTCTTCTACTTTGAATATATGGAAACGTGTAAAAGAAATCGGTTATCCGACCGATGATCCGATCATCATTATGAACTGCCGCGCAGACCGTGTGGATCGGACACAGCAATTCGCAAATGACGTATTGCCTTATATTGAAGCAAGTGAACTGATCTTAATCGGTGAAACAACAGAACCAATCGTAAAAGCTTATGAAGAAGGTAAAATTCCTGCAGACAAACTGCATGATCTAGAGTACAAATCAACGGAAGAAATTATGGAATTGTTAAAGAAAAGAATGCACAACCGTGTCATATATGGCGTCGGCAACATTCATGGTGCCGCAGAGCCGTTAATTGAAAAAATCCACGAATATAAGGTTAAGCAGCTCGTAAGCTAGGAGGAAATGCAGACATGTTCGGATCAGATTTATACATTGCACTAATTTTAGGTGTACTACTCAGTTTAATTTTTGCGGAAAAAACAGGGATTGTGCCGGCAGGGCTTGTTGTACCGGGGTATTTAGGACTTGTGTTTAATCAGCCGGTCTTTATTTTACTCGTATTATTAGTCAGTTTGCTCACCTATGTCATTGTGAAATTCGGTTTATCCAAGTTTATGATTTTGTATGGACGCAGAAAATTCGCTGCCATGCTGATCACAGGGATCGTCCTGAAAATTGCCTTTGATTTTCTATACCCGATTGTACCATTTGAAATCGCAGAATTTCGAGGAATCGGCATTATCGTGCCAGGTTTAATTGCCAATACCATTCAGAAACAAGGATTAACAATTACGTTCGGAAGCACGCTGCTATTAAGCGGAGCGACCTTTGCTATCATGTTTGTTTACTACTTAATTTAATGTAAGGTGTGTCAAACGATGAAAAAAGAACTGAGCTTTCATGAAAAGCTGCTGAAGCTGACAAAACAGCAAAAAAAGAAAACCAATAAGCACGTATTTATCGCGATTCCGATCGTTTTTGTCCTCATGTTTGCTTTTATGTGGGCAGGCAAAGCAGAGACGCCAAAGGTTAAAACCTATTCAGATGACGTTCTTTCAGCCTCATTTGTAGGCGATATTATGATGGGGCGCTATGTTGAGAGAGTAACGGAACAAAAAGGGGTAAGCAGTATTTTTCAATACGTTGAGCCTATCTTTAAAGCATCAGACTACGTAGCCGGAAACTTTGAAAACCCGGTAACTTATAAAAAGAACTATAAAGAAGCAGAAAAAGAAATTCATCTGCAGACAAACAAGGAATCCGTAAAAGTCCTGAAGGATATGAACTTCACGGTCCTTAACAGCGCGAATAACCACGCCATGGATTACGGCGCACAGGGCATGAAAGATACACTTGAAGAATTTTCGAACCATAACCTCGATATCGTTGGGGCTGGATACAGCTTGAGCGATGCGAAAAAGAATATCTCATATCAAGAAGTAAATGGGGTAACAATCGCAACCCTTGGATTCACGGATGTATCCGGCAAAGGTTTCGCGGCTAAAAAGAATACACCGGGCGTGCTTCCCGCAGATCCGGAAGTCTTTATCCCTATGATTTCAGAAGCGAAAAAACATGCTGATGTCGTAGTTGTACAGTCACACTGGGGACAAGAGTATGATAATGATCCGAATGACCGTCAGCGCCAATTGGCAAGAGCTATGTCTGATGCAGGTGCCGATATCATCGTCGGCCATCACCCGCACGTCCTTGAACCGATCGAAGTCTATAACGGGACCGTCATTTTCTACAGTCTGGGGAACTTTGTGTTTGACCAAGGCTGGACAAGAACCAGAGACAGTGCGCTGGTGCAGTATCATTTGAAGAAAAACGGAACGGGACACTTTGAGGTAACGCCGATTGATATCCATGAAGCGACACCTGCCCCGGTTAAAAAAGGCAGTCTGAAACAGAAAACAATTATTCGCGAACTGACGAAAGACTCTAATTTCGCATGGGAAGTAGAAGACGGAAAACTGACTTTTGATGTCGATCACAGTGACAAACTAAAATCTAAATAATGGAGTGATATAAGATGAAATTTGTCAAAGCCATCTGGCCGTTTGTTGCCGTTGCAGTCGTGTTTATGTTTATGTCAGCTTTCAAATTCAACGATCAGCTGACTGATCAGGAAAAGCAAAAAATCGATACAGAAATTCATAAAATTCAACAGCAGGAAGAAACGGCAAACGCCGCTAAATAACACACAAAAAAAAGAGAATGTCTTACGAGACATTCTCTTTTTTTATTTGCCATTTTGAAAGCCAGCATATTCATTCTGTAAAAATATGAAAAAGTCTCTTAACATATCTAGAAAAATACCGATGTTAAAACTGCAAATAGAGGAGGAGATAATAAAAGTGAACACACTGGCAAACTGGAAGAAGTTTTTGCTTGTGGCCGTTATGATTTGTTTTTTGGTTCCTATTATGACAAAAGCGGATATTGCGGAGGCTGATGCAAAATCTGACCTGATCATCAGTGAAGCAAAGAAACTGCTTGGGTATAAGTATAGATACGGCGGTGAAACACTGAAAGAAGGCTTCGATTCATCTGGATTGATTCAATATGTTTTCGGTCAGGCTGATATTCATCTGCCGAGATCTGTGAACGACCAGTCAAAAGTCGGAACGGCAGTAAAGCCGGCAGATCTAAAACCAGGTGATATTTTATTTTTCAAAAAAGAGGGAAGCAGCGGGACTGCACCGACACACGCCGCTCTTTACATTGGAGACGGGCAAATGATTCACAGCACCCTATCAAAAGGGGTTATCGTCACAAACTACAAAAAAAGCAGCTATTGGAGCGGCTCTTACATTGGAGCGAAACGAGTCGCTGCCGATCCGGAGACTGCTGATGTGGCTGTTGTGCAGGAGGCCGAAAAATACCTCGGCATTCCGTACGTTTTTGGCGGAAGCACACCGTCAGAGGGCTTCGATTGCTCAGGGCTTGTGCAATATGTCTTTAAACAGGCGCTTGACATCTATCTGCCGAGATCAGCAGAGCAGCAGTGGGCAGTAGGCGAGAAGGTTGCGTTTCAGAACATTAAACCCGGTGATGTCATCTATTTCAGCAATACGTATAAAACAGGAATTTCGCATGCCGGCATTTATGCAGGAGGCGGAAGGTTCATTCAGGCGAGCCGGTCTGAAAAAGTAACCATTTCCTACTTATCAGAGGATTATTGGAAATCTAAGATGACAGGCATCCGCCGGTTTAACAACCTGACGATTCCGAAAGAAAATCCGATTGTGTCGGAGGCGACGCTCTATATCGGGGAAGTTCCTTACAAAAAGGGCGGGATTTCTCCAGAAACAGGATTTGATACTTCTGGCTTTATCCAATATGTTTACCAGAAAGCGGCAGGCATTTCACTGCCCCGATACGCGACGAGCCAGTATAAAGCGGGAACAAAGGTTGATAAGGCTGACCTGAAACCGGGAGACATTGTCTTTTTCCAATCAACAAGCTTAAACCCGGCCATCTATATCGGAAATGGCCAAGTCGTTCATGTCACATTAACAAATGGTGTAACCATTACCAATATGAATACGAGCACGTATTGGAAAGATAAATACGCGGGAAGTATTCGGGTGCAATAATAAAAAACAAAGACTCCAGGATCTCTGGAGTCTTTTCTTTATGCATATTGGCCGGATAGAAGCTGATCTATAAAGTAGGCCACACCATTTTCATCATTGCTTTTCGTCACGTAAGTGCTTTTTTCTTTCAGTTCATCAATCGCATTTTCCATGGCGATTCGGTGTCCTGCCACTTCGAACATGGATAAATCATTCGGACTGTCACCAATCGCATAGATATCTTGCGTCTCAATTCCGTATTTGCCGGCAAGCTCAGTCAGCGCGCGCCCTTTGCCGGAAGAGGCCGGGAGAATTTCGATAATGTGCTTTCCGGAAGAGGTTTGCGCCAGTTTTTTATGATGCTTCAGTTCTTCCTTCGCATGTCTCAGTTTTTCCATATCAAAGGAGAAGCAAAGGAGCTTGTAAATGTTTTCGCTGCCGTCGAAAATCGATTCGATATGCGGGATCGGTTTGATGCCGAACTGCTTGAACTGGGTCATGGCCCCTTTCCACAATTCATCCATGTTTTCATCTGGATTGGCGCTCCTTAAAATGTCAAGCTCTGCTTGAAGCTTAGATTCGCCGTCAAAAGGAGAAAGCAGATGGTCATCTGTATAGACCTCGAAGTAAATATTTTTTGAGAGCAGGTAATCAGCGATCGCTTTGCCGGCCTCTTGATCCATTAATGTCCGGCTGATCAGGCGGTAGCCTTTGTCATGAACCGTTCCGCCATTTGCCGCGATGATAGGGATATCCAAGCCTTCCAGCAGCGCTTTAACATCAAACGTTGCTCTTCCTGTGCAAATAGTAACGAGGATACCCGCATCAAGCGCCCGCTTGATAGCCGCTCTGTTTTCATTAGAAATGATGCTTTCCTTATTCAGCAATGTACCGTCTAAATCAATCGCTATTAATTTCATATGTAGGGGAAACCTCCTTAATAATGAAGCTGCTTCGTGTAGTATGTTCAGCTTTCATACGAAACATAAACCATATAGGACAAGGCTAAACCTTACGATCCTATTTTTCAACAATATGAGCAAAAAAAACGGAATGGTAAAGTCCATTCCGTTAAAATCAGTCATTTATGTCATTCTTTAATTCGGTTTTTATTTCTTCTAACTTTTCATTGTCAAGTTGTAAATAATAAAGTTTTTTACGCTCTCGAGAGCTGTAGAGATAAATATCTGATCCTGTAAGCTGTTCAGTATCAACTGATTTTAAAGAGGTTATAAAAGGAAATAAACCGATTGCATCATTTAGAGATAAATTCATCTTTAAATTTTTCCCTAAACTATCAACAATATCATCATATGCTGGAATAGAGCTTAATGATCTAGATTTTTTTATTATAGCATTTAAGACTTCCATCTGTCTTTGTCCTCGTTGGAAATCAGTATCAGCTTTACGTGTTCTTACATATGCAAGCGCTTCTTCACCGTTTAGAGTTTGAACGCCAGTTTTTAACACAACTTTTCCTTTTGTGTCTTTTTTAATTTGATTAGCGATTTTTTCGCTCTTCACATCTATACTAACTCCATTTAATTCATCGACGACGTCTTTAAAAGCATCAAAATTACTTTCTATAACATAGTCGACTGGGATATCTAGAAGGTTTTCAACGGTTTTTGCTGAGAGTTTTACCCCTCCATATGCGTGGGCATGTGTAAATTTATCATAACCATAACCGGGAATGTTGACATAAGAATCCCTTGGAATACTTAGCATCGTTGCTGTTTTATTTTTTCGATTAAAAGTAACTAAAACATTAGCATCACTTCGAGCATCGTCAACCGTCTCACCTTTTGAGTTTCTTGAATCAATACCTAGAAGTAATACAGTAAATGAATCTTTCTTGGGGTCAAATTCTTTGATACGTTTAACCGATTGACCATTATCATTTAGATCGATATGCGCTTGTTTTGATGCATTGTTTAACTTTACATAAGCGTAGGTACCAATAGAACCCGCTGCAATCATTAAGATAACAATGAAACCAATTAATAATTTGACCCATTTTCTCAGACGTCTCTTTTTCTTTTTACGCTGTGATCGTTCTTCCATATCCATACCTCTCGTTTCTTTAATATTTGAAGAGTACCATTCATTTTGCCATAGGACAACTCCTAAAAAGACATTTTTCGATAAAAATTCCTATATTTATAAGTTCTGACACGTGAAAAATGATATTGATGATGTGCTGAATCACCTTCTATTGGACGCCACTGGGGAAAAAAATGTTTCGGTGCAGTTGAAAAAAACGCCAGTAAATTAATGGATATTGGATGTCTGTACGTCTGCATAGGTTTATTTGCCAGAAAAATAGGCTAAAAGATTTCTAAAAAACTCCGTGGACAGTGCCATTGGATCACTGATTGGAGAAAGGGAGTCATTTCTATGAAGAAGCAGTCAAATATATGGCTTTATTTTTTCGGCGCTCTTGGTGGCGCTTTATACGGCTATGATACCGGCGTCATTTCGGGAGCCATTTTATTTATGAAAAAGGATTTAGGCCTCAACGCCTTTACAGAGGGACTTGTTGTCAGCTCTTTATTAATCGGAGCGATACTCGGTTCCGGAGCGGCTGGCAAGCTGACGGACCGTTTTGGCAGGAGAAAAGCGATTATGGCTGCCGCGCTGCTGTTTTGTATAGGAGGATTGGGAGTTGCGCTTGCGCCAAATACAGGAGTGATGGTGCTCTTTAGAATCATTCTGGGACTGGCAGTCGGAACATCGACAACGATCGTGCCGCTGTATTTGTCTGAGCTGGCGCCAAAAGAGAAACGGGGTGCGCTTTCGTCCCTCAACCAGCTGATGATTACGGTCGGTATCCTGCTTTCCTATATCGTCAATTACATATTTGCCGATGCGGAAGCGTGGCGCTGGATGCTTGGATTGGCTGCCGTACCATCATTGCTCCTGCTCATTGGTATTTTGTTTATGCCTGAGAGCCCGCGCTGGCTGTTTACAAATGGTGAAGAGGGCAAAGCGAAGAAAGTTCTTCAAAGATTGCGGGGAACAAAGGATATTGATCAGGAAATCCATGATATTAAAGAAGCGGAAAAAGAGGACGAAGGCGGTCTGAAGGAGCTGTTCGATCCGTGGGTGCGCCCGGCGCTGATTGCCGGATTGGGACTGGCGTTTCTGCAGCAATTTATCGGTACGAACACAATCATTTATTATGCGCCGAAGACCTTTACAAACGTCGGGTTCGGAAACTCCGCCTCTATTTTAGGAACGGTCGGAATCGGAACAGTGAATGTTCTTATGACTCTTCTCGCCATTAAAATCATTGATAAAATCGGCAGAAAGCCGCTGCTGTTATTCGGGAATGCCGGCATGGTGATCAGCTTGATTGTCCTGGCTATGGTGAATCTCTTTTTCGATAACACCCCGGCCGCATCATGGACGACAGTCATTTGCTTAGGCGTGTTTATCGTTGTGTTTGCCGTCAGCTGGGGCCCGGTTGTCTGGGTGATGCTTCCTGAACTATTTCCGCTTCATGTGAGAGGCATCGGGACTGGAGTCTCTACCTTGATGCTGCACGCTGGAACTTTGATTGTTTCTCTAACCTATCCAATTTTAATGGAAGCGATCGGCATCAGCTATTTATTCCTGATTTATGCTGCGATCGGCATTATGGCATTTCTATTTGTCCGGTTTAAAGTAACAGAGACGAAAGGAAAAAGCCTTGAAGAAATCGAGCAGGATTTGCGCGATAAAAACGGCCAGAGTGGATCGGCAGGTAAACAGCAGACAGCGGGAACGTAAATCATATTCAAAAGGGTGCTGCCAATAGGCGCACCCTTTTTGCTGCTTACCTTCCAACTGTTCCAAAATTAATGATTTTGAACGAAATATCGTATGTGAACTCTGCCTCAGTGAACGTTTCATCCCAATGCCCTTTTACTTTATCCCAGTAATCCGGGTATTGAATCCGAACGTAGTCAGATAAAAAGATAGGGTCTGCTTTATACGTATGCTGCAGCTGATCCATAATCTGCTTGATATCGTGCTTCAGCTTTTGCTCAAAAATGTTTTCCAGTTTGCGCAAATAGCTCTCGCTAAAAGAGTTTTCCTTTGGATTTTGATCTTCTGTCAGAATGCCTGTTGTTTTGACAGAAATATGGAAGACAGGCTTTCCATTCTGAATGGCAGGTTTGATTTTTGATTTGGACTTCTTAATCTCAAATGTAATCGGACGTCCTTTTTCTTCCGCCGGCATGACGCCGCCTTGGATTGTCCCCATGACCCATGTCAGTGTTTGTGTTTCATCCGCTGAAAGAAATCCGACGAGTGTATTGCTGCCGCTTTTAATAATGCCAGCCCCGTCATACTTTGCTTTTCCCTTTTGGTTTTTTACGGCTTGAATGAGAAAACTGTGTCCATTTTGGCAATAGATAGAGGCTCTCCCGATCCGAAGCGGCATCATAATTTTCCCGTTATATCCGCTGTTATTTGTCAGATCAATCAGCTTTTCGGAAGGCATCGTCAGCTGCTGCTTTGGACTTCCTTTCGTGAAAATTTCTCCCGCTTTCCCTCTAGCTGCCATCAAATAGCTGCTTCGCCTCAGCTCATCGTCCCGAATAAAATGGTTGAACACTTGATCTATATTTTGATTTTTCAGTAGCTTTTCTCCCAAAAGAATCACTTTTAAATGGTCACTATAGATAGGAGGGTCCTTGATGGAAACATCACTGACCGCTTCGAGAATGGTTTTCCCGTGGGATGTCACATTGACAAATTCCGGTTTTCCTGATGATTGGCTGTCTTCACTTTGGGGAAGAAGGTTTTGATAGGTTAATTTATACTGATGGTCATCAGTTTCATCGATAGCAAGTCCCCTGGCGAAAGACAGTTTTTCAATATTTTTGACATCCCAGCATCCGCAGAGTAGCTGCAGCATCAGAACCATTGCTGCAAGCTTCATCGTTGTCTTCATTGTAGCTGACCCCTCCCCAGCTTCTTCTGTACCCAGCTCAAAAACCAAATGAGAAAGGGTATGAAAATAACACCTAAAAATGCATATCCGAGAAGTGAACCGTAATAAAACACGGCATTCAGATCGTCAGGCAACATTGTGAAGAAAAATGTAACAGCCAGCAATGCAGCAAGCAGCCACGGATTGTTTTTATTCTTCAGATGAAAAACATCTGTTAATCCGATATGCGCGCCTTTAAAGGAACCGAGCATACAGGCGAATTGCTGCGCTGTCCAAGTCAACTGTAAAAACAGGTCAAATCGTTCAATAAAAATCCCTGGGATTTCTAATGCATGGATGAGTGAAATGGTCGGCCACGTCACTGTTTTAGCCTCAGCCACACTCATACAGCCAATGACAATAAACAAAGTAATGCTGTAGAAAACAGTCGAGGTTGCAATGCCCAAAGCGACAGCTTTTTTTACCTTCTTCGGATCTTTCATAAAGGGAATGAGATAAAAAATGACTTCAAATCCTGAAAAATATAAAAGGGTTTTAGGAAATAAAGAGAAAAAGCTTTGATAACCGCCTTCAAAAACAGGTCGGATAAAATCTAATTGAAACAAACGAAAGCTAAACATCAGAAGCATCAGAAAAATAATAATAGTGATAGGAAAGATATACGCATATACCTTCGCAATGGGGTAAACACCTCCGGCCACATGATAGATGGCAACCGCCAGAAATATAATGACGACAACCGCCATCGGCGTGTTTTTTAATAGAAAGAATGCGACAACCTCTCCCAAGACCCGGGCTTGAAAGCATACGATACCGATAAAATAAAGGGTAATAAATACATTCAAAAAGAAACCGATAAATTTTCCGGCAGCAATACTGTTGAGCTCAAAAATTGTTTTTCCGCTGTTTCGTTGAAGAAAAGGCAAAAAAAGCAGTGCAAAAATAATAAAAATAACGCCCTGCAGCAGGATCATAATCCAGCCGCTAGGACTCTCGGTTTCAGCTGCTGAGCGGGGAAGGGTTAAGACGCCGGCACCGATCATTGTACTGCTTACCATAATAAGCGTCTGCATAAATGTAAGCTTGTCCTCTGATTGCATCATAGCCATCACCTTTGTCTGATTTTATCTTTTGTGTCTTTACGGGTCGGCCTTCTTTTTAAAAATAGGGTAGGGACGCGAATCACAGTGTCCTTTAAATCTTGTCCGGGCTGTGCCATTATGGGAATAATGTAATCTTGGCCAAAGCTTTTCAGTCGCATCAAGTGGCCGATCACAAACAGAAAGACCATGATGACGCCATACATGCCAAGCATCGCGGCACTTATCATACCCGCAATGCGAATAATCCGCAGCGGAAAGTTATAGGCGTATGAAGGCACAGTAAAGGATGCCAATGCGGTAATTGATACAACTATGACCATCAGTGCGCTGACGATTTGCGCCTGTACGGCTGCCTGTCCAATGACAACGCCTCCAATAAGCCCAATCGTCTGTCCGATCGGTTTTGGCAGTCTTAAACCGGCTTCCCTGATCAGTTCTATCGTAAATATCATAATAAATGCTTCAACAAAAGGCGGAAAGGGTACATTCAGCCTGCTGCCTGCAATCGAAATAGCCATTCTCGTCGGCAAAAGACCGGTGTGGAAGGAAACGAGAGAAATATATAAGCCAGGCAAATAAATGGTAATCAGGATGTTTGAATAACGAAGCAAACGAATAAGAGACATTGTAATCCAGCGCTGGCTGTAATCATCCGGTGAATGAATAAATTCATCCACCGTTGCCGGTACAATCAATGCAAATGGTGTACCGTCCACTAATATAGAGACCCGTCCTTCTAACAATGAGCTTTCTACACGATCAGGGCGTTCTGTGCTTAAAATCGTAGGAAAAATTGAAAAGGGTTCATCTTCAATGAGCTGTTCAAGTGTGCCTGATTCCGGCAAATCATCTGTCGTGATGGATTTCAGCCGTTTAAACACTTCTTTTACGACATAATCAGGGGCAATATCCTGAATATAAGCGACAGCTATCTTTTTTTTCGTCCTTTTGCCTATTGTCATTTCTTTTATAACGAGATTTGGGTCACTCGTCCGCTCTCGCAAAAGCGCCGTGTTTGTCCGCAGTTTTTCAATAAAGCCTATTTTCGGACCGCGCTCCACGATTTCAGAGGAAGGCTCTTCAAGGTTGCGCGACTTTAATGTTTTTGTGTCAAATGCCAGCCCCGCACTGTAACCATCAGCCAGCAAAATGGTATGTCCGGAAAAAATCAGCTGCTGTATTTCTTTTATTGTAGAAACAACGCTGTGATGATAGCCGAAAAAGAAAGCGGATAAATCCTCAATTAAGCCATCTTTTTGAGCTAACGATTCTTTTTGTAAAGGAGAAATGACGTATTGCGCCAGAAGCTTATTTTCTGTCAAACCGTCAATATACAGCAGGCAAGCCTTCTGTCTGCTGTCTCCGAAAGAAAACGTATAAAACATGATATCGTCGTTTTGCCCCAATTTTTTTTTCAATGTTTCTACATTACGCTGGAGATCAGAGTCGATTTGCATAGTTTCTCCCCTTTATAAAACATATTGACGGTTTTTCTTAATTTGTATCAAAAAAGGAGAATTATTCTTCATAAGGAAAAGGCTGAAACAAACCTTCTTTTCAAAGTGATATAATAAAAAGGAAGCGTTTTCTCAAGGGGGCATGAATACATCATGCTGTGTACATATGTTGTCATTGAAAAGCAGACAGACATACGGGCGTTTGTAAGGGGCACGCACCGGGAAAATAATGATCAGCCATTTAAAGGGGAGGGGTACGGATCATGACGCAATCACCGATTTTTTTCAAGCCAGTGTTTAAAGAAAAGATCTGGGGCGGCACCGCTTTACGCGATGCCTTCGGGTATGACATTCCATCAGAAACAACAGGGGAGTGCTGGGCCATTTCCGCTCATCCAAAAGGACCGAGCACTGTTGCGAATGGCCCGTATAAAGGAAAGACATTGACCGAGCTTTGGGATGAGCACCGGGAATTGTTCGGAGGCGTGGAGGGAGACCGGTTCCCGTTACTGACGAAGCTGCTGGACGTAAAAGAAGATATGTCAATTAAAGTCCATCCCGATGATTATTACGCTGGAGAGAACGAACAGGGAGAACTCGGCAAGACGGAGTGCTGGTATATTATTGACTGCAAAGAAAACGCAGAAATTATTTACGGACATACGGCCCGCTCAAAAACTGAGCTTGTCACAATGATTAACAGCGGCGACTGGGAAGGGCTGCTGCGAAGAATCAAGATTAAGCCAGGTGATTTCTATTATGTGCCGAGCGGTACGATACACGCTTTATGTAAAGGGACACTTGTGTTAGAGACCCAGCAAAATTCAGATGCCACATATCGGGTCTACGACTATGACCGTCTCGAAACAAGCGGAGAGCCAAGGGAGCTTCATTTTGCAAAAGCCATAAACGCGGCGACCGTTCCCCATGTGGACGGATATATAGACGAATCAACCGAAACAAGAAAAGGAATAACAATTAAAACGTTTGTCCAAGGGGAATACTTTTCCGTCTATAAATGGGACATTAATGGGGAGGCTGAGCTTTCGCAGGATGAGAGCTTCTTGATATGCAGTGTAATAGAAGGAAGCGGTTCGCTTACCTATGGAAAAGAAACATGCCCGCTTCAAAAGGGCAATCATTTTATTTTGCCTTACAATATGTCCGACTTCACAATTAAAGGCACATGCACACTGATTGTGTCACACATGTAAACTTAATCTCACTTTGAGATTAAGTTTTTTTATTTTTCAAAAATGGAATGGATTGACCTATAAATAGAGCATACGTGTGCCGATAAATAAACTAGTTTTATATACTCATAGAATAAGAAAGAGGAGAAGGAATGAAAAAGAGATTAATTGCACCGATGCTTCTGTCCGCCGCGTCCCTTGCCTTTTTTACCATAACCGGCTCAGCACAGGCTGCAGCGTATACGGACTACTCGATTTATAAGGTGGAGCCGGCAAAAACATTCAGTACAGAAACCCAAGCCTCTCAGGCCGCCGCCAAATTGGAAAAAGACACAGGCTGGGATGCCTCCTATCAGGCTTCAGGCACAACAGCAACCTACCAAATTACCGCTACAGGCATACATAGCGAAGCACAAGCTAAAACCGTGCTGAGCGGACTGACAAAACAGACAGCCATTACAGGCACATCCAGTCCAGTCGGCAGCAAACAGCCGTATATGACCATCACGTCCGGCGCAATACCAAGTGAAAAACAGGCCAACACCCTGCTGTCCAAGCTTAAGCAGGAAACAGGGGTATCCGGCGCTGTGAAGATGTCCGGCACAGCCCAGTTTTACATGAACGTGGTTACCTCGGAAATAGCAGATGAGATGAAGGTAAAGGAGCTTATCCAAGGCCTGACAAAGAAAACGGGGATAAAAAGCACGTACCAGCCCGTTACTCATGAAGTGTCTGTAACAAGCATTCAATCAGGTGCTATTATCGGAGACAGCAAGGCTGCCCAAGTCAAAAACACATTCCAAAAAGAATCAGGTCTGAAGGCATCATTAAAAGAAACAGCGAAAGGCCAAGCCTATTACACGTTTACAACAGCCTCTATATCAGGTGAAGCAAACGCCAAGACTTTGTTACAGCAGCTGAAACAAAGCACCGGAATTACGGGAAGCTACAAGTCAATCAATCAAAAAACTACAGCAGACGTATACAATGTCCAATCGGCTTATTTCAAAGGGCTGAATACAGTGAAGGATGCCATCAGCCAAATCAAGAAAAACACTGGGGTGTCCGGATATTATCAAAAGGTCGGCAAAAGCACATCATATACGGTAAACATGAAGAATTTGACAAAACAGCAGCTTCAAAAGGTCGACGCATTTTTCAAAAAGAAAAAATGGCATTACACGTCATCTGCCGTGAGAAAAACGGCAACATCATCTGCCTATCAAATTACGACTGCACAGATTTTAGGTAAGCAGCAGGCCAACAAAGCTGCAAATTTCTTCACACAGAAAAAAGTAAAGGCAACGAAAAAAGCGACTGGAAAAAAAGCCGAAAACCAATATCAGCTCATTTCTGAAGAAACAACAGACCAAGCAAAAGTTACAAAAGGTTTGAACGTTTTAAAGAAGTATAAGCTAAGTGCTGCAGCAAAAACAGTAAAAAAACAAACTGCCAACACGTTTAAAATTACAACTGAATCTCTGCTGGATGCGGCAAAAGTCAATGAAGCCATCACGTTCTTTAAATCGAATCAGATTTCAGCCGCAAGCAAAAAAACGGGTCAGACAGCAGGAAGTAAATATCAAATCACCACTGAGGCGATCATCAGCCAAGAGGACATCGATCGTGTACTTGCTTTTTTCAAAAAAAATAACGTCTCTGGCACAGCCGCGAAAACAGGCGCAACAGCATATACACAATACAAAATCCTGACATCTCAGCTCAGCAGCAAAACAGCATTGAACAATGGACTGAAATATTTTAAAGCTCAGCAGTTAAGCGCGAACTACACGACCAAAAGCAACACGCTTTATAAAATTAGCCTTAACGAGCAATTCACAGGCAATAGCGCAGCTTCAGCGGCATCAGCGAAGCTGAAACAATTATATGGATGGACATCATCCACTGTAAAAATAAAAAACGGTCCGCAAATCATGAAAACGAATTATAATCTCTCGCTTCGTGATATGGTTCAAAAACAAATGAAAGTCAGCCCGCAAACCGACGGTGCAGCTTACGTATCCCTCGCGTATATCAATACAGCAACCTCTACGGTTACAGCTGATGTACTCAACATCCGGTCAACGCCGGCAGTCAGTCCGACGAACGTCATCGGCCAATTAAAAAAAGGCGATAAAGTGAAAATCATCGGCCAGACAAACGGCTGGGCCAAAATCAATATGGGGTGGAGAAACGCTAGCAGTGATGAAGTAGGACAATACGTTGACCCAAACAACTTTTCCATGGACAGCAAATACTACTTCCAATTTCTTAAGCTGTCACAGACAGCCGGCCTCAGCGTTGCCGAGGTCAATCAGAAAGTGCTTACGGGCAAAGGCATTCTGACAGGAAAAGCAAAGGCATTTATCGATGCTGCAACTAAGTACAGCATCAACGAGCTATATTTAATCTCACACGCTCTCCTTGAAACAGGAAACGGAACATCCGATTTGGCCAATGGTTTAACCTATAACGGAAGAACCGTTTATAACATGTACGGAATCGGCGCATACGATAGCAACCCGAACTACTACGGCGCCAAATACGCATACGAGCAAGGCTGGTTCACACCAGAAGCCGCCATTATCGGCGGCGCCAAGTTCATAGGCTCATCCTACATTCATAACACAGCCTACAATCAAGACACGCTATACAAGATGAGATGGTCAGCCACAGCTGCACACCAATACGCAACAGATATCGGCTGGGCGTACAAACAAGTAAACCGCATGTACAGCCTGTATTCATTACTGGATGGATACACACTGTATTATGATGTTCCGGAGTATCAATAATAGCAACTGAAAAACTTATGATTCGTTATGCAATCTCTCTTTGTTATTTTTTTTACTTTTTAAAAAATAGGCTGAAGCTCTGTTTGCTTCAGCCTATTTTTAATTTCATACTTCAATCTTGTCAGCAACAAACATAAATACGCTCATTCTTGAACCATTTGGAATGGCAGCATCATCAGGTCTGATTTTTGTGTTTCCTTTGATAAAACCTATCTCAAGAACATTTGATTTTTCACCGCCGGCAAAATACCAAGACCCCATGCGGATATCCTTCTGTTTTAAACGAAAATCTCCCTCTATTGCTTGATGAAGTAAACTGATATAGCGTTCATTTAAATTAACTTGGAGGTTTCCCCCTGTATTGATAGTAATATTTTGGACTAAATTTGATGTGTATGATGGTAAATAACCTGAAGCTGGAACCACCCATTTTTTATTTTGGGCATTATATTCTAATATGAATGTTTGAATAAAAGGTTGGAATCTCTCTGGTGATTTCTCTTGATGACCGACCGTTTTTAATAAAGGAGTCCGAATGATAGGTACGTGATTCATAAAATTTTCATAAGAGTGGTAGGCATAAATTCTGCTTATTCTACTGCCTTCTTTACCGCTGGTGATTCCTACCATCAGAGATTTTGCTCCAGTTTCGGGATTAGTGTACATGCAAATCCCTTCAGGCTCACGGAAATTATTTTCATATCGATAAGAAAGGTCACTGCCAACAGTAATTTCTTTCTGTAACAAAATCTTACCGGAAGTATCGAACACAGTAATGAGGTTGGGATACGTTTTGCTGTTAGTATCTCCTGTATACCAATATAAATAGCCGTCATCTAAAAAGAACCCTTGTAAGTAATGAAGCTCTTCAGGAATGTTTATCGTATATAGAGGGTTATTTTTATTTGCAATTGCATCATCCAGGTTAAAGACTGTAACCCATTGTTTATTATTGACTGTATCATATTGTCTGAGTGCCAGCTGTCTATTCTTCATATCAAGTGAAGGTGTAACTCTATGATTTAAAGGGAGATTAGAGAAGCGCTGAAGTTCCTTGGAATTTACGTCTAAAGTAGCGCCAGCTTTATATGGAAAACAAACTAAATCACTTTTATCTGTTTCATTTGGTCTATCGTATAGTGACCAGATATAAATGGTGCCGTTTCGGTTTTCAATCCCGATATTTGTGCCGTGTCCTCCATGTTTCAATAGCATGCTGTCCAATTGCAATCCCTCAAAAGAAAGACGGGTTATCCGATAACTTTGAGGGCTACCGCCTCCCATCCCGGTTGCCACTTGTGTCGTATAAATTTGATGATTTTTTTCGTCGAAATTAAATGATTGAAGGACCGTTTTGTCAGCAACACGAAGTTCAGTAAATAATTTTGGAGTTATTTTTGTGAAATTAAACAGTTCTTTTTGGGCCATATGTTCATCACCTCTATCAATTTTTGCTGCCACCAGAAGCAACTATTTATATTAAAGCAAACACACGTTCGGTAGTCAAGAGAAAAAAGAACACTTGTTCTATTTTTGAACAAGTGTTAAACAAATGTATTATATTTGATCTTTTATAAATTGTAATAGGTTCTTACTGGAGTTTCCTCTAGAATACAAATTCCACTTTGCTGAAAAATCTTTAATTGCGGGAATATTAAAGGAAGCTCTGAGGATTTCATTAAGCAATGACTGACTGTCATAACAGGCTCTTCCCGGTATGACTGAAAGATAATTATCAATCAACCCACGTTCTTCATTATATTTCTTAAAATCATATGTGTAGAAAAGAATCGGTTTATTTAGAATAGAATATTCAAATGGAACGGAAGAGTAGTCAGTGATTAATATGTCTGCCGTTATAAGCAAATCATACAAAGAGTAATCTGAAACATTTTTAATATAATGACTAGAAGAGGTAAAGGCTATATTGTTTTGAACTGCGGGATGCAGTTTAACGTATAAAACATATTCTCCGTTTAACTGATGAATGAGTTGCTCTTCGGTTAAAGGCAATTGTATTGTGTTCATATCATAATCTCTAAAAGTCGGTGCGTAGAGAATGATTTTCTTTTTGTTTTTTTGAAAATCAGCATTCTTCTTTTTGCTATGAGTGTAATATGGATCAGTTAAAGGCACACCTGTTCTTAATAATTGATGTTCCTTTACCCCAAAAGACTTCTTAAAGATATCTGCCATTTCTTCAGAGCCAACGGTTATATAATCAAAAGACCTGTATACCTTTTTGAACCTTTTCAAATCAGTTTGTGTTCGTTGCAGGTTTGTTATATCCTCTAAACCAAATTTTTTTAAAGAGCCGTTTGCGTGCCAGACTTGGATACACTTGGTTTGAGGCCGTTTATTTAGCACGTTTGTTAACAAGAAGTAATTATCTGTAAGAACGACTTTACTGCTAAACATAAGATAAACGGCTCTAAAAAGATGAATAGGACTTTTTTCTTTTAAAGAATATGCTTGGATCTGAGAAAATCGCTCAGCTATAGAGGATGCCTGCTGTGTATATAAAATGTTTAAAGTGAATGGGTACTGTTTTCGTTCATATTCCTCCAAGATCGCTTTTGCGTTTGCTTCAAACGAGATAAGAAGTGTTACATTATTCCTTGGTTTAACCCATTGCAGAAAAAAGGCGATTGCTGATAACAAATACAGATAGCAATTCGCCAATAATGCTCTTATTTTCATTTTTATCAATCCACTTGTTTATATATTTTCGTTTATAACTGTTTTGTATGATCTTTTTCAGGTTTCGGATAAAAAGTCTTTCCGGTTTTTTCTTCCTTTAAAACAGCTAAAGCGTATTTTGGAATGCTGAGCATTCTTTTCCAGCGCCATGGATTTGTCACTAAACGATAAAGCCATTCCAAATTCAAACGAATCATCCAGGAAGGAGCCCGTTTGACATTGCCGCTAAACACATCAAAGCTTCCGCCGAGTCCTATTGAAACAGCCTGAGGGAATAAATGTCTATAGTTATGAATGAACTTTTCCTGATGAGGGTATCCTAACGCTACGAATACCATATCTGAATTAGACTTGTAAATTTGTTTAGCCACAAACTGTTTATCTGCTGAATAACCGTCATTGTATCCTGCTATTTCTATATTAGGATACTCTTTATTAATCCGAGTTATGACTCCATTCAGCACTTCTTTCTTTGCACCGTATAGATATATTCTTTTTGAATGCTGGTTAGCAAGATCTAGTAACGAGATAAATACATCGTAACCTGCAATTCGTGATTGTAAAGGATTGCGAGTTAAACGTGACATTAGTACTACGCCGATTCCATCGGGTAATACAAAATCTGATGATGAAATGATATGGTGGTAATTTTTATCTTTTGTTGTTGCATAACCAATTTCAGGGTTTACAGTAGCAATCACTGCTCCACGATGCTGGCTGATATGATGAGTATTTAAATAAGACATAAACTCTTTTAACTCTCCATTAACATAGGAAAGATTGTGGACAAATTCAGTTTCCAATTATTTGGGCCTCCCTTCAACTTTTAATCGGATTAGCAATCTATGATTAACAATTGAGTGAAAAATGCTTTTTATTCATGGTTTATTTTATCACAAATTATTAACCTATATGTAACATTGGTTTTACAAAAATTTAAAACAGACAACAATTTTTAGGTTTTTTTAAGCTAGGATATGTCTCAACTAATGTTAAAATCTTTATAAATAGCTGTTTTAAGCAATAATTCAATGGAAAAATTGGATTTTAGATATTGTTTACATTCACTTAACCTTTTATAGGCTATGTGCTATAATTAGGTTCCATGAGCAACGTTTATAGATGTCAAATTTAAAGGTCAAGGATAATGCAACTTGTTATCCAGTTTAGTTACTATAATATATGTTTTTTAGAAGGGAGATTTTGTTTTTATGAAGAAAGTCATCACTTATGGGACTTTTGATTTGTTGCATTGGGGACATATTAAATTACTAGAGCGTGCGAAACAGCTTGGAGATTATTTAGTCGTCGCAATTTCTACAGATGAATTTAATCTTCAAAAACAAAAAAAATCTTATCATAGCTATGAACACAGGAAACTGATTTTAGAAACAATTCGTTATGTTGACGAAGTTATTCCTGAAAACAGTTGGGATCAAAAAGTGCGTGATGTAGTTGATCATAATATAGATGTATTCGTTATGGGAGATGACTGGGAAGGAAAGTTTGACTTTTTGAAAGAACACTGTGAAGTTATATACCTTCCTAGAACAGAAGGGATCTCTACAACCCAAATCAAGAAAGAGCTCGCAGGAATTTAATTTAATTGTTACTGAAAAATTCTATTTTAGTACTTCTTATGTGAATAAGAAGTACTTTTTAATGTTATTTTGTTTCATTAATACAATGAATACATGAAAGGAAGATTTTTATTGTGGAAATTCTTCAATGTTCTAATATCACTATAATCGACAGAAATGTGGTTGTTTTATGATGATAAACACAAAATTAAAAAGTATAAGAAATAGGGCTGTGCGAAGAATCTACAAAATCCTTTTTCTTATGATAAGTAGACTTCCGGTGAAAAAGGGTACAGTTATTTTTGAAAGCTTTCATGGAAAACAGTTTAGTTGTAACCCTAGAGCTATATACGAATATATGAGTGAACATTATCCGAATTACAATCTCATTTGGAGTGTAAATAAGGCCTACAAAAAACAATTTGATGATAGGGGAATTCTCTATATTAATAGATTATCTATAAAATGGCTGTTTGCAATGGCAAGAGCTGAATATTGGGTCATTAACAGCCGTTTACCCCTTTGGATTCCGAAACCCGCTCATACTACTTATATTCAAACTTGGCATGGAACACCTCTTAAGCGCTTAGCATTGGATATGGATGAGGTGCTAATGCCAGGTACAAATACTGAAAGTTATAAAAAGAATTTTGTTAGAGAAGCTTCTAACTGGGATTACTTGATTTCACCGAATCAGTATTCTTCTGAGATTTTTGTGCGGGCTTTTCGCTTTAACAAAAAATTAATAGAGACAGGTTATCCAAGAAATGATATTCTTTATCAAGAAAATAACATTACTGTCATTAAGGACGTAAAGAGTAAACTTAACATTCCTCTGTCAAAAAAGGTTATATTATATGCGCCTACTTGGAGAGATAATAAATTCTATAGAAAAGGGCGTTATAAATTTGATCTGGATCTTGATTTAAGTATGCTGCAAGAAGCACTTGGTGAAGAGTATGTTATTATATTGAGAATGCATTATCTTGTCGCAGAGAACTTTGATTTAGGAAAATATAAAGGCTTTGTTTTTGATTTTTCATTATATGAAGATATAAGAGATCTCTATTTAATATCTGATTTGCTTATAACTGACTATTCTTCCGTATTTTTCGATTATGCAAATTTAAAAAGACCAATGTTATTTTTTGTTCCTGATTTGGAAGAGTATAGAGATAATCTTCGCGGTTTTTATTTTGATTTTGAAAAAGAGGCTCCAGGGCCCTTATTAAAAACAACTCAAGACGTCATTAACCAAATAAAATCATTGAGTAAGGAACAAAAAAATAACAGTGTATTAGAATCATTTTATGAAAAGTTTTGCTATCTTGAAAATGGAGACTCAGCTAAAAAAGTTGTTGAAAAGATTTTTAATTAAGGATCTGTTTATAACAGATTGATTTTTTTAACGAACAAGAGCCGACCTTAGTATTTCTATTAATAAAACTTTCGAATCCAGCGAGAAATTAACGATTCGAAACAGGATGCTGGAAATTATTTAGAAGGTGTGACTTTTATCATGATCGATGCTTATGAAGAAGATGTAATTGAACAGGATATTTTGGAGCCTATTGAGGATATAGGGAAGGTATCAATCATCATTCCTTTTTATAATACAAAAGATTATATAGAAGAATGTTTGCATTCAGTACTGGAACAGACTTATGAAAATTTAGAGATTATCATTGTAAATGATGGCTCCGCCGAGGAAGATACTGCCTTTTTAGAACAGATTCTCCCTGAAGATAGCCGTATAGTTTATGTTGAATCTGAAAAACATAAAGGGGTAGCCTCCGCACGTAATATCGGATTGAATGTTAGTACAGGAAGATTTCTATACTTTTTAGACAGTGACGATGTTATTACAAAGAATGCGATTGAACTTCTTACAAAGTACATTAAAGATAATCAACTGATAGTCGGTACAACTAAACGTCTTAATAAGCCGCTTGATTTGATGAATATTACTTTGAGAAACAAATCTAAGGTATTGGTGATAAAAAAACTTTTCATGGTTTTTAAAAATCGTAGCGTGCTGAATATGCTTATTCGCCGGGATGTTTTTAATGACACAGAGTCATGTTCGTTTTATGAAGGCACAAATTGTTTTACGGACATATCATTGTTGGTAAAACTAATTTCTAAAATAGAGAAAATATCAGTGATTAAGCAACCGATATATTATAAACGAAGAAGAAATGACCCGATAACCAATCCTAGTGTTATGCAATTATCTAATGAGATAAAAACAAAAGATTTTATAACAATTTATGAATATTTGCATGAAATATATAGAAACAATGAAAAAGTTATCCGCTATTTAGATTTATTGTTTCTGAATTTTTACAGAAAAAATATTGTATTGCTTTTTAAAGATATTGAAAAAGTAGATCAATTTTTCAAAAATATTGCTATTGCTGCCAAACGGCTTAGCCGGAGAGCTTTATCAAATCAGCCATTGCATATTAGATTAGAGATGAAGCAACTACGCAATGAAAATATAAAAAAATACAAAAAGAGCATTAAAACTCACTTAGAAATTAGAAGTTTAAGACAAGGTTTAAAAAGCTTAAAGAAATTTAAAATTTATTGTTATAGAAAATTCTTTATTAAAATGC
>NZ_NSDH01000008.1:0-21861 GCF_002289525.1 Bacillus sp. 7705b
CTTTATTAAAATGCCGTTCAAAGAAAATTATATCGTGTTTGAAAGCTTTTTAGGAAAAAATTATTCAGATAGCCCGAGAGATATTTATGAATATATGGTTGATAATAATCTCGATTATAAATATGTATGGATTTTTAATGATAAGCACAAAAAGATCCCAGGACCTGCCAAAGTTGTGAAAAGATTTAGTTTTAAATATTATTATTATTTAGGTGTATCGAGATATTGGGTGAGCAACTCCAGAATACCAATGCACATTGATAAAAGAAAAGAAAATATTTATTTACAAACATGGCACGGTACACCTCTCAAGAGACTTGTTTTTGATATGAAGGAAATTTATTCAGCAAATCCGAACTATAAAAAGAATTTCTATATTCAATCCAGAAGATGGGATTATTTAATAGCACCTAACAAATATTCTTCTGAAATATTCAAATCAGCCTTCTTATTTGAAAAAAACATGCTTGAGACAGGTTATCCAAGAAATGATATTTTATATAGAGATAATCAGCCTAAAAAGATTAATGATATTAAAGCGAAAATAGGCATACCTTTAGACAAAAAAGTAATACTTTATGCTCCTACATGGAGAGATGATGACTTTTATGCAGCAGGAAAATATAAGTTTAATTTAAAGCTTGATTTGCAAAAAATGAAAGAAAAACTAGGCGAGGATTATGTAATAGCCCTCAGAATGCACTATTTTATTGCGGATGAGATTAAAACTGACGGAGTAGAAGATTTTGCTTTTAATTTATCTAAATACGATGAAATAGCTGAGCTTTACTTGATCTCAGATATTTTAATAACGGATTACTCTTCTGTATTTTTTGACTATGCTAATTTAAAAAGACCTATTTTATTTTTCGCTTATGATTTGGAAAAGTACCGTGATCAGCTTAGAGGTTTCTACATTAACATTGAAGAAGATGTGCCTGGGCCAGTCGTTAAAACAAGCAATGATGTAATAAATTCAATATTAAATATTGAAGATGTACAGCATCAGTTTAAAGAAAAGTATGATGATTTTTATGCAAGATTTTGCAGTTGGCATGATGGGAATTCAACTGAGAAAGTTGTAAAGCAAGTATTTTTAGAAAGTAACTAATTTAAAAATAAAATCGGCTTTCAGAAAAAGAATTTATTACAGCAACGATGTCAAAAAGCTGTCGAGAAGTCGACAGCTTTTTGAAACTTATTGAGAAGTGAAAAAAAATATAATATCTGTTACAATTATCTGCGGTGCTTTCAGTTTTCTTAAACAGGAAGATTCCAAAAATCAACTAAGTCTAAGGAAGATAAAAATGAATGCTTTATTGCGAATACTGAAAGAGCAAATAACGTCGTTTCCTTTAATTTTACGATTGGCGGCTTATGAGACAAAATCTAAATATCAAATGAACTATTTAGGTGTGCTTTGGCAGTTTTTAAATCCTCTCATTCAAATGATGGCCTATTGGTTTGTATTTGGATTAGGAATAAGAAAAAGCGGTCCTGTAGAAACAGGAGCAGGTGAAGTTCCTTTTATTATCTGGATGCTTGCGGGTTTAATTCCTTGGTTTTTTATAAGTCCCACCATACTGGACGGTTCTAACAGTGTATTTAAACGAATTAAGATGGTTGCTAAAATGAATTTTCCGATAAGTTCTTTACCTTCGGTTGCCATTGTATCAAACTTGTTTAGCTATGCGATTATGATGCTGATTTATATTATCGTTCTCTTAGTGAATGGAGTGTATCCGAGCTTACATTGGTTACAATATTTTTATTACTTTTTTTGCATGATGGCTTTTATGTTTTCTTTTAGCTTGTTTAATTCAACGATCAGTGTATTGATCAGGGATTATCAGTTTTTACTACAAGCAGTGACGAGGCTTTTGTTTTACATGCTGCCGGTTGTCTGGGATATTACTGCTAGGCTTGGACAAACCCATCCTGAATTAGTAAAAATATTGAAGTTGAATCCCCTTTTCTACATTATCAAAGGCTTCCGAGACAGCATATTGGATGGGCAATGGTTCTTTCAAGACCTAAAATATACGATTTATTTCTGGCTGTTCACATTACTGGTATTAACAGTAGGTTCTATTCTTCATATGAAATTCAGAGATAGGTTTGTTGACTTTCTTTAATACGTAAGGAGATTTTTACGATGAAACTAAAAGTTTCGTTTCGAAATGTTTCAAAGCAGTATCACTTATATGAAAAACAGTCGGACAAGGTTAAAGGGCTTTTTTTTCCGGCTAAAGATAATGGTTTTTTTGCTGTGAGGAATGTCTCCTTTGACGTATACGAAGGAGAGACAGTTGGCTTTGTAGGAATAAACGGGTCAGGCAAATCCACTATGTCAAACCTGCTAGCTAAAGTTATTCCGCCGACCAGCGGTGAAATTGAAATGAACGGACAGCCCTCGCTTATTGCGATTTCAGCGGGTTTAAATAATGCGCTCACAGGCCGTGATAATATAAGACTTAAATGTTTAATGATGGGTTTAACAAATAAAGAAATTGACGACATGTACGAAAGTATTGTTGAATTTGCCGAAATTGGAGATTTCATAAATCAGCCTGTAAAGAACTATTCTAGTGGTATGAAATCACGCCTTGGTTTCGCAATATCCGTGCATATTGATCCTGACATTCTGATTATTGACGAAGCATTGTCTGTAGGGGATCAGACATTTTATCAAAAATGTGTAGACCGTATCACTGAATTTAAAAAACAGGGAAAAACTATTTTCTTTGTCAGTCACTCTATCGGCCAAATTGAAAAGATGTGTGACCGTGTAGCTTGGATGCATTACGGTGAGTTACGGATGTTTGACGAAACAAAAAAGGTTGTTAAAGAGTATAAAGCGTTTATTGACTGGTTTAATAAGCTTTCGAAAAAAGAAAAAGAAAAACATAAAAAAGTTCAAAATGAAGAGCGTAAGAGCCTGAATCCTGAAGAAGCAGCCCTTCTACTTCATAATAAGAAAAAACCGAAATCTTGGGTAAACATAACTCTAATTACGGTTTTATCTATTTTAGTGCTACTTTCAGCAGTGATGATGTTTGTCAACACTCCGTTAAGAACAATCGCATCTTTTGGAGGCATTTCAAAAGACCAAGTCAGGAAAGAACAATTACATTCAATTAATAAACTTGGGTATATTACCGCAGAGAATGCAAGTGTATATAACGATCAAAACCTTAAAGACAAAAGGAATGTGACACTCACGTTTGGTACTGAGGTTACAGTTGATGCTAAAGACGGAAAGGTAGCAAAAATAAAGGCCGATGGTAATTCATATTATTTTATCAAGCAACAAGATGTTACGACTAAGATAAAAATAATTGAATTAAAATCAGCTTCTTTCAAACCGTTTTTGCAGAAGCAGGAGGCGTCTGATTTTGAAAGCTATCTTTCGTTTCTTGGTAAACCTGCTGATACCGTTACATCTAAGATCAGTATTTATGCTGAAGGGAAAACAGCGGATGGCAGAAAAACGCTCGATGTGAAAGATAAGACGGTCACCTTTGTTATTGAAGATAATAGAGTGTATCAGCTTATTATGAATAATATTTCCTCTATTACTCCGAAATCTCTTTCTTTAAGCAATGATGACGTGTTACGTGACAGCAGTAAAAAGAGTTTTCTTGTAAAGACAGCGGAACATGTTTATACAGTTGACAATGACAAGAAAACTTTGACAATTATGTCTGTCTAACTAATGAAAAGGCTATTGGATATTGCATCCAATAGCCTTTATTATTTAAACTTCTTCTTTATTTAATAAGTCCTCCATAAACGGGATTAACTGCTGGCGAAGTTCTTTATCCTGCATGGCAAATTCCAAAGTAGTCGTGATGAAGCCAAGTTTTTCACCTACGTCATAACGTTTCCCTTCAAAATCATAAGCAAACACTCTCTGAATTTCATTCAGCTTTTGGATGGCGTCTGTCAGCTGAATTTCTCCGCCTGCGCCGACCTGTTGCTGTTCCAAGTACATAAAGATTTCAGGTGTAAACACATAACGCCCTAGGATGGCTAAATTAGAGGGTGCAGTGCCTTTTGCCGGTTTCTCAACGAAGTTTTTAACTTGATAACGGCGACCTTCGCTTGTAAGAGGATCAATGATACCGTAGCGATGTGTCTCTTCCTCCGGTACTTGCTGAACTCCGATGATAGATGATAGTGTTTTATCGTATTCATCCATCAGCTGACGTAATCCAGGCGTCTCAGCTTGGACAATATCATCACCCAAAAGAACGGCAAACGGTTCGTCACCGATAAAGTTGCGGGCGCACCATACAGCATGTCCAAGGCCTTTAGGCTCTTTTTGGCGAATGTAATGAATGTCAGCTAAGTTTGACGCCTTTTTCACTTTTTCAAGCAGTTCTATTTTTCCTTTTTCTTCAAGGTTTCTCTCTAACTCAGGAGAATAGTCGAAATGGTCTTCAATTGCACGTTTGCTTTTACCTGTAACGATAATAATATCTTCAATTCCAGCTTCTACCGCTTCCTCAATTATGTATTGAATGGTTGGTTTATCGACAATTGGAAGCATCTCTTTCGGCATTGCTTTTGTTGCCGGAAGGAAACGAGTTCCAAGGCCCGCTGCGGGAATAATAGCTTTACGTACTCTTTTCATGTATAACACCTTCCTTAGATTGAAAATATTTATGACCAAACTAGCTAGCAACAGTCTGTATCCATATTTTCTATTTACCCGTTAATTTGTTTATTACACATTTTTTATGATATAGGATAAACCATTTTTAAACAAGTTATATTCTAATTCAACCATGACACGTAATCTTTTTAAATTAATAAAAATAATAATGAAAAGATTTAATCTAAAACTTTTTCATGTAGAATGTAAAGAGGGCTACATTTAATTTTGCAGAATAGGTGAATTTATATGAAAAAATTGACTGTAATGACGATATTCGGAACACGTCCGGAAGCTATAAAAATGGCTCCGCTTGTTCTTGAGTTGAAAAAACATCCTGAAATTGAAAGCTATGTAACAGTGACAGCACAGCATAGACAGATGCTTGATCAGGTTCTTCAGGCATTTCGCATTACGCCTGATTTTGATTTGAATATTATGAAGGAACGGCAGACATTAGCGGAGATTACGTCTAATGCTCTACTGAAATTAGACGAGCTGTTCAATGAGGTCAAGCCCGATATTGTTCTTGTTCACGGAGATACGACGACAACATTTGCAGGAAGTCTTGCGGCTTTTTATCATCAGATTTCTGTGGGACATGTAGAGGCAGGGCTGCGGACTAGAAATAGATATTCTCCGTTTCCGGAGGAACTTAATCGTCAAATGACAGGTGTGATAGCTAATTTGCATTTTGCTCCGACCATTCAGGCACAAGAAAATTTACTTAAAGAAAACAAGGAACCAGATGCAATCTTTGTAACTGGGAATACGGCGATTGACGCACTGAACACCACGGTGCGAGACGAATACTCTCACCCTGTTTTAGAGAAAATCGGCAGTGACAAAATGATTCTTCTGACTGCTCATCGCCGGGAAAATCTAGGGCAGCCGATGGAGAATATGTTTAAAGCGATTCGGCGAATTGTGGAAGAATTTAAGGATGTACAGGTCGTATATCCAGTACATTTGAATCCTGTTGTCAGGGAAGCGGCACAGAAACACTTTGGTGACTCAGACAGGGTACATTTGATTGAGCCTTTAGAAGTAATTGATTTCCATAACTTTGCTTCAAAATCTTATTTTATTTTGACAGATTCAGGTGGAGTGCAGGAAGAAGCCCCATCACTCGGAAAGCCGGTACTTGTATTGCGCGACACAACAGAACGACCTGAGGGAGTGGAAGCAGGTACGCTAAAACTTGCAGGAACTGATGAAGATAGGATTTATCAATTGGCCAAACAGTTATTAACTGATGCTGACGAATATAACAAAATGTCTCATGCTTCAAATCCGTACGGTGACGGACAGGCATCTCGCCGAATAGTGGAAGAGCTACTGTATTATTATGGTTATCGACACAAGCATCCAGATTCCTTCCAAGAGAATTAAAAAATCTAAAAGCTTCGCCATTTTGCGAAGCTTTTTTCTGTTTAGCTATCAAGATTTTCATTTAGTTCCTTAGTAATTTTGGAAAGTGCATTTTCGTCTGCTTGATAATAATAAATTCCGTTAATTTTAGTTCCTTCGCCTTTTAAATCATGTTGTTTTACATGAGTTCGGGCATCTTTATAATTTGATTGGATCTCCCAAATGTCGTCAAAAGTTAAGTTCGTTTTCATATTATCTTCTACAATTTTGAATATGTTTCCTAATTTTGTTACTGAAGAAATCCTCGCCCCTTTGTTAATGATTCCTTGAATTACTTGTCGCTGGCGGTCTTGGCGTCCGAAATCGCCTCTTGGATCTTGTTTTCTCATTCGAGTGTATGCGAGTGCTTCTTTTCCGTTTAACGTAATTTTTCCTTTTCCAAATGAAAAGCCGTCATAACTGAATGAGAAAGAACTGTTAACAGTTATTCCGCCAAGAGTATCGACGATATCTCTGTAACTCTCCATATTGACTTTAACAAAGTAGTCAACGGGAACGTTAAGGAAATTTTCAACTGTATCCACAGTCATTTGCGCACCGCCAAAAGCAAACGAATGATTAATTTTATCCATGGTTCCTTTTCCTAGGATTTTTGTATACGTATCTCGTGGAATACTAACCATTTCTGTCGTTTTTGTTTTTGGATTAATCGTCATATAAATGAGCGTGTCGGCACGTCCTATGTCATTAGAACGTTCGTCAACCCCTATAATTAAGATAGAGATGGGGTCTTTTTTATTAATGTCAACAGCAGAATCTCTCTTCTTGGAATCCCCAATATTCTCATGAATACTAGCAATAGTCGAAGTAGCTTTATGCCATAAGTAGTATGCGTAACCACCGGTTCCAAAAGCAAATAGCCCAACAAATATTAAGAACATTAGCAATACAGTTTTTTTCTTCTTTTTGCGTTTATTTCTCATATTTTGCCCCCATTCTATTTTAATTATGAATTCTATTTCCAATAAATACAACTCTTTTTAAAAAGATATAAATCTTAGAAAAGTCGAATTATATCAAAAAAAAGTTTCAGTTTTTCTTAAATTTTCTTTAAAATATTACTTATGAAGTCGATAAAACATAATGAGGTGAAAAAGATGAAAAAAATAATTGGTTTAGTGTTCTTTATACTGCTTCTTTCAGGTTGCGGTGCGAATCATGAAAAAAGCCAAGGTGAAGATGTGTTAAATGATAATACCGTAACAAAGGAAGGGGTTTATGTAGGACTAGCGGATACTCATACAATTGAAGTCACCGTGGATAACGAGCCCATGAGTTTTGATATTACTGATGAATCGACAACTGATCTTGATAACTTAAATAATGGGGATAAGGTCAAAGTGGAATATGAAAAAAATGCAAAAGGACAACTTCTATTAAAGGATATTGAACTCACCAACTAAGCGTCAAGGAGGAATCTGAAATCTTGAAGTCTATCAAACGAATGATAGTATGTTTCCTTGCTGCAATTTTAATCAGCTTTCCATCCATTACTTTTGCAGCAGATTCAAACATCTCAGTAAAACTGACAAACTATATCGGAAATAAATCAAGTATCAGTCTGTCTCCAACAGGGTTCTATAAAGTAACCGGAAAAAATGTTGCCATTACGGACCGTTTTGGAGGATCTTCGCGGTATGAAACAGCAGCTCTTGCATCAAGCAGTCAATGGAAGTATCCGAGTACCGTCATATTGGTCAACCGTGATACAATCGGTGATTCGTTATCTATTATTCCGTTGGCAAAAAAATTAGATGCACCAGTCTTGTTAACTCATCCGGATAAATTATCAAAAGCAACAGAAGAACAGATTGCGAAGTACAGCCCCGATAATATTCTGATCATTGGAGGAACAGCTAGTATTTCTAGAGATATAGAGACTAAGCTGAAAACATACGGAGCTGTTAAAAGAATAAGCGGCAAGAACAAATATGTGTTATCTGAAAATATTGCTAAACAGATGGGGAGTTATGATAAGGCTATCGTTGTGACTGGGAAAGTGTTTCAGGATGCACTGGCTATTGCTCCGTATGCGGCAGCACATGGATATCCAATTTTATTAACGAATAAAGATAACCTTCCAGATTATGATTTGCCTAAACAAGTCATTATAGTCGGCGGTTCAACTAGTGTTAGTGACAGTGTCGAAAAGCAAATCAAGAAAACATCAACAGTGCAAAGAATACCTGGGGCGAACAGATATGAGATGGCTGCCAATATTGTGAAACAATTAAACTTAAAAGCTGATAAAGTAGTCATAGCAAATGGTAAAAAGTATGCTGATGTACTTGTAGGTGCTTCACTTGCCGCAAAGAAAAACGTTCCGATTTTATTTGTGCAACAAGACAGTATTCCTGATGTTACAGAAAATGTGACGAAAAATAAAGCAACCTATGCTTACGACTTTATTGGAAGTACAAGCGTCATTTCTGCCGGCGTCGAGAAGTCTCTTGCTGACAAATTTTATTTGGCAGGCGGGAAAAGCTACAACTTAAAAATCAGCAGCGGAAAATTAAATCTCGAGAACATAAAAACATACGGGAATTCTCTCAGAATAAAACCTGAAAAATATTCTACTTCTAACAGGATCAGTATTAATGGAAGAGAATACCTCGGAACTTTGAATTTCTCTATTGAATCTACCAAGTATATTAGACCGGTCAACGAAAACATACCATTTGAGGATTACCTAAAAGGGGTTATTCCAAATGAAATGCCCGCCAGCTGGCCGCTTGAAGCGTTAAAAGCGCAAACTGTTGCTGCCAGAACTTATTCCATCACAAAAACCGGCAGTACAGTAGCTGATACAACTGCTTTTCAAGTATACGGAGGATATAGCTGGAATTCTAATACGACGAAGGCGGTTGAGCAGACAAAAGGAAAGGTCTTAAAGTATAACAATTCTCTAATAACTGCGACCTATTCATCAAGTAACGGCGGTTATACTGAAGCAAGCAACGAGGTTTGGTCATCTAGTGTTCCATATTTAATTGCTAAAAAAGATACAAAAGATCCTCAAATAAGTTGGACACTATCTTTGTCAAAACAACAGCTTGATATGAATTCATTGAATTCAAACAAACCGTCTTCTTGGTGGTCTACAGCTGTTGAAACTGATTCAGCTCGACTTTCTGGTGTGAAAAATTGGATATTGAAAAATAAAGAAACGAGCGCAGTTGATGTAAAGATCGCAAGTATAGAAGATTTGAGTTTTAGTGGAACTACGCAAGGACAACGTGCCAAAACAGCATCCATGAAAGTAAAGTATCACGTTAAAAGTAATACCGGTACCTACAACTTAAATAAAAGCACAACGATTACTATGCCGGCAACTCAGTTAAGAACAATGATCGGGGCAACTGTTTTTAAGAGTACATATGTCACTATGAAAAAAGAGACATCCAAGTACACAATCAGCGGAAAAGGTTATGGTCACGGAATAGGGATGAGTCAATACGGAGCAAAAGCAAGGGCAGAAGCCGGGGATTCATACAGCTCTATTTTGAAATTTTATTATCCAGGCACAACCTTGACAAATTATTAATTTTTGATGAGCATTTAAGGAGGAAATACGATTGCATTCTTATATAAAGGTCCTCACAATGTGTTTTTTGGGACTCATTCTGTTTATACCCTCTGCATTAGCTGACAATTCAGTGAAAAGAGTTGGCGGAGATACCAGATACGATACGGCTGTTCAACTCTCCAAGCAAATATATTCAACAGCCAGTACTGCAGTAATAGTAGGAGGAAGTGCATATCCTGATGCTATTTCGGCTGTACCGCTTGCATATCAGAAAAACGCACCCCTGCTCTATACAAATACTAAAAAATTGTCTGGTGAAACAAAGACTAGATTAAAAGAATTGCATACTAGGAATGTAATTATAGTAGGGGGAACACCAGCTGTTTCTGATAATGTAGCCAATCAAATTAAAAGCCTGGGTATAAGCGTTAAACGTATAGGTGGTAGCAGCCGTTATGAAACAGCGGCAAAGGTAGCAAAAGAAATGAAGTCAACTTCTAAAGCTATTATTTTAAATGGTTTTGTATTTGCAGACGCACCAGCCATTGTCACTTATGCAGCAAGAAATGGATATCCGATTTTATTTACGAGAGAAACATCATTAAAAAGCGCAACATCAGAAGCTATAAAATCAAATGGGATAAAAAGTACGATTGTCGTAGGAGGTACGGCAAGCATTAGTAATAAAGTGTATAACAAACTCCCTTCTCCAACGAGAATTAGCGGGTCAAACAGATATGAACTTGCGGCTAACATTGTACAAAAGTTAAATTTACCTACAAGCAATGTACATGTAGGCAATGGATGGCTTTATCATGACTCAATTGCAGGAGCTTACTTAGCCGCTAGGAATAACCAATCTCTTATTCTGACGAATGGTAAAAATTTATCTGTCGGAGCACGGAAAATTATCGGAAGTAAAAACATATCTAATTTTACAGTTATAGGTAAATCAGGAGCTATACGCGATAAAGTGGCAAATCAATTAAAGAACCCGGTAGTCGGTGAAACAATCTTTATTGACCCGGGCCATGGAGACCAAGATTCAGGGGCAATCGGAAACGGACTGTTAGAGAAAGAAGTCAACCTAGATATAGCAAAACGATTAAATTCAAAGTTAGATACTTCTGGTGCTCTTCCGGTAATGTCGAGATCTAATGATACGTTTTATTCTTTACAGGAGAGAGTAAGTAAGGCAGCCTCTGTCCAAGCTGATTTGTTCATCAGTATTCATGCGAATGCCAACGATAGCTCATCTCCAAATGGCAGTGAGACCTATTACGACACAACATATCAGGCAACAAAAAGCAAACGATTAGCAGATCAAATTCAGCCGAAACTTGCAGCTAATCTTGGGACAAGAGACCGTGGAGTCAAGCAAGCCGGATTCTATGTTATCAAATATTCTAAAATGCCAAGCGTTTTAGTTGAGACTGCTTTCATCACAAATGCAGCCGACGCAAGTAAACTGAAACAAGCAGTTTATAAAGATAAAGCCGCCCAAGCTATTCATGATGGTACAGTTTCATATTATAGATAAAAAAAAAGAGACAAATCTAAATAACAGATTTGTCTCTTTTTTTTATCATTTAAATGATTAAAACAAGGGCTTGTACATAAAATGATAAAGAACATTAATATAATTTATCAGAAAAAACACGTAATTCACACTTCTTAACAATCCATTTACAACCAATTAACATCCGTCTGCTAAACTGACTGGCATAGGTCATCATAACATCCCAAACAAATCGTGAGGTGTGTGTCAGTGGGTGCAGAAAAAAGCATGAATGTGAGTCGCGAATTCTCAGTGCAGCAAGCATCATTTGCATTATCAGAAAAAACGGCTCGTTATTTGGCAGTAAAGCGCGTGATGGATATTTGGTTTGCGCTGATTGGATTGGTAGTTGCGCTGCCAATGATTGCGGTATTTTCAATATTGATTTGTTTGGAGACGCCGGGGCCTGCCATCTATACGCAGGAGCGTGTAGGAAAAGGTGGGAAACCTTTTAAGCTTTATAAGCTTCGTTCCATGAAAATAGATGCCGAGAAGTCTGGGGCAGTTTGGGCGCAGAAGCAGGATCCGCGGGTGACACGAATTGGAGCATTTATCAGAAGAACGCGAATTGACGAGCTTCCTCAGCTGTTTAATGTGCTGAAAGGCGATATGAGCATGATTGGACCTCGCCCGGAACGTCCAGTGTTTACGGAAAAGTTTCAGAATGAGATTCCGGGGTTTACACAGCGTCTGGCTGTCAAACCGGGATTGAGCGGCTGGGCGCAGGTGAACGGCGGTTACGACATGACGCCGAAGGAAAAGCTTATATTTGATTTATATTACATTCGCAATCTGACTTTCATGTTGGAATTAAAAATTATGTTAAAAACTTGTAAAGTAGTCTTGACAGGTGATGGTGCAAGATAAACATCTGCATTCGCCATCAAACTGAGCTTAAAAAGAAGTAGGGAATATGATGCCAAGTATTACAAAACAAATCATGAGCGGCGCAAAGTGGACAAGTGTTTCAACAATCTGTATTACAATCATTCAAATCGTTCAGTTTGCCTTGCTTGGAAATATGATGACCTTAACGGAATTTGGACTCGTCGGCATGATCACAACGGTTACAATATTCGCCCAGATTGTGCTTGATATGGGATTTGGCGCCGCGTTAATTCAAAGAGATGACGCCACGGAGCGCCAGCTGTCAACATTGTATTGGCTGAACATTATGACCGGCATTTTGCTGTTTGTGCTTTTATATGTGTGCAGTCCCGTCATTGCGGGATTTTATCAAAGAGAAGAGCTTGTGTTTCTCATCAGGATTTTGGGGATTATGTTTTTGGTAGCTCCGATCGGACAGCAGTACCAGTATATGCTGCAGAAGGAGCTGCAATTTAATACGTTAAGCAAAATAGAGATTTTTTCAAATGTATTGTCCTTCGGATATTTAGCGATAGCGGTTTTTATGACGGATGCGATTTTGGCGTACGTGGTTTCTCAGGTGCTGCTGCAGTCCAGTAAAGGGATTCTATTCTGGGCTGTATACCAAAAAAAATGGCGCCCATCCTTTGTTTTTGATCTAAGGGGAATGAAGGAGTTCTTCTCCTTTGGAGCCTTTCAGCTTTCATCCCGTCTTGTGAACAGGCTGGGAGCGAACATCGATATGATCTTAATCGGCCGGTTTATCGGTGCCGAAGCGCTGGGCATTTATAATCTTGCCTACCAGATTGTCACCATTCCGGTTTTGAAAATTAATCCGATTGTGACGCGGGTCGCGTTTCCCATTTTCGCCAAAAACAAATACGAAAACAGCGTGATCAGAGAAGGCTTTCTGAATATGACAAAAATGCTTGCGCTTGTATCGTTCCCGCTGTTAATCGGGCTCGTATCCGTGTCAGACGCCTTTATCGCAGCTGTTTTCGGAGAAAAATGGCTTGCTGCTGTCCCTGTTCTGAATGTTCTTGCCATCGTCGGGATACTCAGGGTGCTGATGAATCCGAATGGTTCTGTGCTTCTTGCTAAAGGAAGAGCAGATTTGGCTTTTTATTGGGACTCCGGCGTCATGCTGCTGTATGGTTTGTCGCTGTTTGCAGCTGTTCAGACGGGCAATCTTCTGACTGTCGCTTGGGTATATGCCGTCATCAGCGTTTTCAATTTTCTAATCGGTCGCTGGCTGCTGGCATATGTCATTAAGCTCAATCTTTCAGCTTATTTTAAAGCCGTTATGAAGCCGTTTCTGATCACAGCGGGTATGGCCGTTATCGCGTTCGGCGCGAGTTTAGGAACAGAACGCTTCAGCTTGCAGGCGGAAATGAGGCTGGCAATTTCAGTGGCGGCCGGGGCGCTCTGCTATCTCTTTCTTTTGGGTAAAGCGTACCCTCAGATGAAAAGCAAACTACTAAGAAAAGGACGTTTGTCATGAAGATTTTGTGGATCACAAGCGTATATCCAAGCAGTCTGAAACCCGGCGAGGGTGTGTTTCATGAAACACAGGTGCAAGAGCTGCTGAAGCTCGGGCTGGATATCACCGTGATATGCCCAAGACCTTTTCACCCTGCGCCTGTCCGTATGCTGAAAAAGGCATACCGAAAAAAGGATGCCAGACCAGAATATGAGATACGGAAAGGAATCCCGGTTTACCGGCCTTTCTATCCCGCTGTTCCCGGCCAGCTGAAATGGGCTCAGCCGCACCGGCGCATTGGGGCAGCTGTTTTAAAAACCATTAAACAGCATGATTTGAACCCTGATCTGATCCATGCGCACTTTGCTATGCCTTCGGGCGGGGCTGCGGCAGTCGTGTCAAAGACAATCGGGATTCCGTATATTTTAACTTTGCATGGCAGTGATGTGAATATCTATCCTCACTACAGCAAAGGCGCGTTTAAAGCCTTCAAAACTGCGGTTGGTTCCGCATCCGCAGTTCTTGCAGTCAGCGAAAAGCTTCAGGAAGAAACCAAAAAACTTTCTGGCTTTGACAGTACGGTTTTGCCGATCGGCATACAGCTCAGCCGTTTTCAGGAAAATGATCAGACAAAAGAAGAAATCAGAAAAAACCTCGGGCTCCCGCTTGACCAGCACCTTGCTGTCTATGTGGGCAGGCTCGTTAAGGAAAAAGGCATTTTTGAATTGTCAGAAGCCATTGAGATGATGGAGGAAGCGCCTCGAGCTGTTTTTGTGGGAGACGGCCCCGCAAAATCTTTGCTGATGCAAAAGGGACATATTGTAACAGGCCAAGTGCCGAATCACAGGGTGAGAGAGTATTTGCTCGCCGCAGATATGTTTGTGCTCCCTTCTTATAGCGAGGGAATGCCGACTGTTGTGATCGAGGCGCTGGCACTGCGGGTTCCTGTCATCTGTACAGATGTCGGTGGAGTGGCTTCATTATTCGGAAAGCATCGGCATTTGCTGATTGAACCGAAATCAGCTCAAGCCTTAGCAAACACGATCTCTTTATACGCACAAGATCAAATATGGCAGCCGGAAGTGGCAGATGAATTATATCAAATCATTCACACTCAATATGACGCCGGGAAAAATGCCAGGGCGCTGTATGATCAGTATCAGATGGTTCTGAAAACACCTGTTTAATCGTAAGTAACTGCGACCAATATAAATAGGAAGATGAATTTACAGGAGAGGGATGAGGGCTGTGAAAAAAATTGCTGTCATTGGAACAGGATATGTAGGACTCGTATCAGGCACCTGCTTTGCGGAAATCGGAAATAAAGTGATTTGCTGTGATATCAACGAATCAAAAATCAGAAGTCTGAAAAACGGAGTAATCCCAATCTATGAACCAGGGCTTGCAGATTTAGTTGAAAAAAATGTGTTAGAACAGCGCCTGTCTTTTACTAACGATATTCCGTCTGCCATTCGGGCTTCAGACATTATTTATATTGCAGTCGGAACCCCGATGTCTAAAACAGGCGAAGCTGATTTAACGTACGTCAAAGCGGCTGCGAAAACGATTGGTGAACATCTCACCGGCTACAAAATCATTGTCAATAAAAGCACAGTCCCAGTCGGCACCGGAAAACTGGTTCAATCTATCATTCAAAAAGCTTCGAAGGGAAGATGCTCCTTTGATGTTGTATCCAACCCTGAATTTCTTCGGGAGGGCTCAGCGATTCATGACACGATGAATATGGAGCGTGCCGTCATTGGGTCAACCAGTCATAAAGCCGCTTCCATCATAGAGGAACTGCATCAGCCTTTTCATGCTCCTGTTATTAAAACGAATTTAGAAAGTGCAGAGATGATTAAATATGCTGCAAATGCATTTTTGGCTACAAAGATTTCGTTTATTAACGATATCGCGAACATTTGCGAGCGAGTCGGCGCGGACGTCTCAAAAGTTGCTGACGGCGTCGGGCTCGACAGCCGGATCGGCAGAAAGTTCTTGAAAGCGGGTATTGGGTTTGGCGGCTCCTGCTTTCCTAAGGATACAACCGCACTGCTTCAAATTGCCAAAACGGCCGGCTATCCATTTAAGCTCATAGAAGCCGTCATTGAGACAAATGAAAAGCAGCGCGTTCACATTGTAGATAAGCTCTTAACTGTGATGGGAAGCATAAAAGGGAGAACCATTTCCGTGCTCGGATTGGCCTTCAAACCGAATACAAACGATGTGAGGTCCGCTCCAGCTCTCGATATCATTCCAATGCTGCAGCAGCTGGGCGCACAAGTGAAAGCATATGATCCGATTGCCATTCCGGAGGCATCAGCAGTCCTTGGCGACCAGACCGAGTATTACACAGATGTGTATGCTGCGATGGAGGGAACCGACGCATGCCTTATTTTGACCGATTGGCCGGAAGTAAAAGAAATGGAGCTTGTAAAAGCAAAAATGCTTTTAAAACAGCCAATCATCATCGATGGCAGAAATATATTTTCACTCGAAGAAATGCAGGCTGCGGGATACATTTATCACTCCATCGGCCGTCCTGCGGTTCGGGGAACAGAACCTTCCGACCGCTACTTTCCGGCTTTGCCAATGGAAGAACTGGCTAAGGATTTGGGGAGTGTCAATTTATAAAAAGAAAAAGGGTTACTTGTTTGAAGTGCCGGCTGCTTAGGCTCGGCCGCCGGCTCCTGAAACATCAGGAAAGGGGTTAAGCATGTGAGTATCAAACGTTCAGCGGTTCATACGCTTGCGTTACTGGCCGCTGTCATATTGGGGATCGTCCTATTGCTGGGAGCCATCCGCACAGATACAGGTCTTACGCAGATGGCTGCCGTTCTCGCTGTATTGGCTATCGGCCTGTTTGCGCTGACGCTTGCAGCATCATTTACAACAAAAGAACAGCTGTTTATGGCCGTCATCTATATTTTGATTGCCTGCACTTTTTTAAATAATGCTTTTTTCGCGATTCATCTTGGATTCTTTAGTTTGTTTCTTTATCGGCTTTTGCTCATCGCCGCCGGCTGCCTCCATCTTGTGGGGGTACTGCGGAGCCGAACACATATTGAAAAGTGGAACGGGCTGCAAGTAAAAGGGATTTTGCTCTTTTTCGCCTTTTGGTTTTTATATGGCCTTGTTTCCTTGCTATGGGCCAAATCAGTTACAGACGGTCTGAAATATTTAGCACTGCTGGCGATGGGGATATTTTTTATTTATCTTATTGTGATGTATGTGCAAAAAATGGAACGTCTGATGATTATTTATTCCATTTGGCTGGTGATGACGGTATTTCTGATGATCATCGGTTTTTACAATCATATAACCCATCATCATCTCCCGAGTTCGACTTTGTACAGCGGACCGGAATATAAGCAGCATTATCCGACCTCAGTCTTCTTTAATCAAAATGATTTTGCGACATTTTTGTCGATCAGTTTCTTTTTTTACATCGCAATGGTAAAAAACATAAAGAACGGTTACTTAAAGGGAATTGGCCTTGTGCTCTCGCTTGGTGCATTGTATTTAATCTTTGCGACTGGTTCCAGAGCCAGCCTGCTGGGCGTTTTTGCGGGAATAGCCGTCTACATTTTTATTGTCTTGCCGCCTGTTCTGAAAAAAATCGCTATTTGGCTGTCGGCAGCAGGAATTGCGGTCTTTGCGGCTCTTTTTGCCAGCCGAATTTCCGCAGTGTTTTGGAAGCTGTTTCTGGCTCCTCAGACGTCTCATTCTTTCCAAGAGACACTCCCGTCCAATGTGGCCAGGGCCAATCTGTTAAAAAACGCATGGCACTTCTTCCTTGACTCATACGGATTCGGAGTGGGCGCAGGCAATGTGTCTTATTATCTTGAACATCATGCTTTATATGATACTGATAATGTGACAGAGGTACACAATTGGCTGGTAGAGATTCTGGCAAACTTCGGCTTGCTTATCATGCTCGGCTATCTGGCCATTTATTTATACCTGATGTGGGTGCTTTACAAGTTTTATGAAAGAAAAATGGAAAATCAGTCAAAACTGATCACAGAAGGGCTCATCACAGCTATGGTCAGTTTCCTGGTATCCAGCATCAGCCCAAGCTCTGTCTCAAATTTATTTTTCCATTGGGTATTTCTGGCGCTCGTCATCGCCGCGGTGAATGTCTTAAGGCGATCCAGGCAGCAGCTTGAGCCCATATACCGGTAAACAGACTACAAAAAAGCAGGGAGACTTATATGAAGGATATAGTGATAAGATTAGCCCGGCGCATAAAGAAAAATATCATCTGGATTATATTAGTGCCGCTTATTTTAGGTGCGGCGGGATATATACTGCCGTCCCAAATCGCGGATAAAAAGAGTTACACAGCTGAGGTTACTTTAGCTGTGGGGAGCTATGATCATCCGGTTTATAACAGTACAGAAGAGATTCCGCTCCTGCTGAGGAGTGATGCTTTTTTGAAGGAGGCGCTTCCTGACGAAAAAGATGAAGATCTTGCGGAGATCAAAGAGAAGCTCACTGTGAAATCGGAGTCTAAGTCTTTACTGTCTTTGAGCTATGCCGACCAGGATCAGGAAAGAACCGAATCGGTGTTAAACGCTGTTTCCTCCACCTTTCTCAAAAACGACCAAAAGCTGTTTGAGGAAAGAGAAGCCGTCATCCGCCGCAGCATAGACGCGCTGGAAGGTGAATCGGTGAGCGAGGATTCCAAGGTGGATAAAGAAAGATTTTTGTATGAGCTGAAAAACACACAGCTTAATCTGAAAGCGGCCAGTGCTGTTGATTCTGAAACCGTAAGTGAGGCATCAGGCGGAGGAATGTCCCCGAAAAAGAAAGCGGTTCTGGGTGTTCTGATCGGCATAACGATTGCCTTTATGTTCGTTGTCATTCCTGAATTTTTCAGAGAGTCCTTTTAAAATCATACGATGGAGATGTGATCATGACCAACTGGAAACCTCTCGTATCTGTCATTACACCTTCTTATAATGCGCGTGACTATATTGAAGACACGATTCATTCAGTGTTAGATCAGAGCCACCCTCATTGGGAAATGATTATCGTGGATGATTGCTCAACGGACGGCACACGCGACATTTTAAAGCAGTATGAGAAGATAGATGAAAGAATTCATGTGATCTTTCTGGAAGAGAACAGCGGAGCCGCGATAGCAAGAAATAAAGCGCTGGAACATGCCCAAGGACGCTATGTGGCATTTTTGGACAGTGATGACAAATGGAAAAAAGACAAACTGAAAAGGCAGCTTGATTTTATGATGGAGCGGTCCTGTGCGTTTTCCTTTACAGGCTACAGTTTAATGTCGCAGGACGGGGTGCCGATGGATAAATTCATTCATGCTCCCGAAAGCCTGACATATGATGATGCTCTTAAAAATACCATTATCGGCTGTCTAACGGTGATGATTGACAGGGAACAGACGGGACAGATCCAAATGCCGAATATTAGAACGAGGCAAGACTTGGCAACATGGCTGTCTCTTTTAAAAAAGGGTTTTACAGCATACGGAATGAATGAGTGTTTAGCTGAATACCGGCTTGTCAATAATTCGATTTCAAGCAACAAATGGAAGGCTGCAAAAAAAACATGGTTTGTCTACAGAGAGATCGAACGGCTCCATTTAATGAAAGCAACATGGTGTTTTGTTCAATATGCGAAAAACGCGGTGAAAAAAAGACTGTAACCGCAAACAGAGAGAAAAGGTGATGAAGGTGGAAACAAAAGCAATGATTCACGTCATCGTGGCTACTGCTGAATGGGGAAAAGATCAATTGAGGTACAGACGGCATCGATTGGCTGAATTTTTAGCTGCTCAGGAAGAAACAAAGGAAGTCATCTGGGTCTGCCCGGCTCCGCGCACCCAAAGGATGGAATTTCAGCAAGTTCAATCCGGTATCCGGCAGTTTGCCGTAAAGGACTTGCTGCAAAAGAAAATGTTTCGCTTCGGACGGTATACCGATGTGTTTTATAAGCATAAGCTCTCACCTTTATTAGAAGAGCTGAAATCCGCTTCAGCCAGAGGTGAACGCTGCTGCTTATGGTACACGTTTCCCGGATTCCCGCTGCTGTCTTCATTGTATCCTTGGGACCAGGTGATTTATGATTGCAGTGACTTGTGGGCGGCGCCGATCAGCGGACGTTCCAATATGCTTTCCGAGTTCAGGCGGAAAGTCATCAAAACAGCGGAGCTGCGAATTATCGAGCGTGCCGATTCCATTACTTGTTCATCGGAGTACCTGCACAATGAAGTTGACAAAAAGCTGACAGCGGGACAAGAAAAGGTTCATACCGTTGAAAACGGTGTTGAATATGACCTGTTTTCAGAACATAAAGCGGTTCCCGATCGAAGCATCTTGCAGGGAAGAGAGGGGGCTGTACTGGGATTTATCGGCGGGATTAAACCAAAGCTGGATTTTAAATTGATTGAGGAAGCGGCTCTGAGAAAACCCGATTGGACATTTTTATGGGTCGGCCCGGACGCCACCAATGGTGACACAGCGTTTCAAGAGCTTCTGAAGCTTTCCAATGTGATATGGACGGGGCCGGCAGATCCGAAAGAAGTTCCGCACTTTATGGAACTGATTGATGTCGGTATTATGCCTTATAAAAAGTCATCCTATAACCAAGCGGTTTTCCCGCTTAAGCTATTTGAATTTTTAGCAGCAGGAAAGCCGGTCGTCGGCTCTAACCTTCCGTCAACTTCTAAAATGCAAAAGCCGTATATTTACGAATATATGGAAGGCAATGACCATAATGATTTTATAGCTGCGTGCGAGAAAGTGCTTGAAAAAGACGGAGACGAGACATACAAAGAGATGCGGCGAAACATTGCCCGCACACAAGATTGGAATGTTTTATTCAAACAAATCATGAAATATACAGGTATTCAAAAACATGCGTAGTCCTTTAATTGGGATGCGCGTTTTTTGATTATACGTGTTTCTTTTTGATGAAGCTTGTTATAATAACTAAGGAGAAGGTATAATGGAAGGAACGGTTCTCTATATAAATAAAGACTTCATATAATTCCAAAGGAGACTTCTTTATGCTTGACGAACGCATGATTCGCATTGTTGTTGCGTTTATTGTCTCGCTGCTAACGGTTTTAATCATAACCCCAATCGTAAAAAGGATTGCGATTAAAATAGGTGCAGTTGATCAGCCCGGCAATCGAAAAGTACATGATAAAATCATGCCCCGAATGGGCGGGCTGGCCATATTTATCGGGGTGGTTACAGGTGTGCTTGTATCCGGTATATACACAGAAACAAGAATGACGGCTATCACAGTCGGGGCATTTATCATTATTGTGTTGGGAATTCTTGACGATAAATATCAATTAAGCGCAAAAGTTAAATTTATCATTCAATTAGCCGTAGCTATTATGATTGTAAGCACAGGCTTAAAAATGGACTTTTTCTCAGTACCTTTTTTAGCTGAGCGATTTGAATTGGGCTGGATGGCATATCCGCTGACTGTATTATGGATTGTCGGCATCACAAACGCGATGAACCTGATTGACGGATTGGACGGCCTTGCGGCAGGTCTTTCTGTTATCGGCCTGTCCACGATTGCAGTTATGGCGCTATCTGGCGGAAAAGTACTCATTCTGTCACTTTCATTAGTTGTTATCGCAAGTACGCTCGGATTTTTGTTCTACAATTTTCATCCGGCAAAAATCTTTATGGGGGATACGGGATCACTGTTTTTAGGGTATGTCATTTCCATTCTCTCATTGTTAGGGCTGTATAAAAGCGTAACATTGTTCAGTATTGTCATTCCGATTATTATATTAGGCGTGCCGATTTTTGACACAACATTTGCAATCATAAGACGGATACTAAACAAACAGCCGATTTCAGCGCCCGATAAATCACATATTCACCATAGGCTGATGGCCTTTGGCCTTTCACATCGGATGTCGGTCATTGTCATCTATCTGATTGGATTTATTTTCAGCATCAGTGCAATCGTGCTGAAAAGCGCTACAATTTGGCTTTCCCTGTTTATTATCTTTATCTTAATTATATTTATGCAAATAATAGCAGAAGTTACGGGACTCGTGAATGAACGTTTTAAGCCATTTACAAAATTCTATAAACGTCTTGTGAAAAGAAATTAAAAACAACAAAAAAGAATTTCTAAGATGATATAACATTCAACTTAGAAATTCTTTTTTTATACCATTTATAACTTAATTGCTTTGGCATAACGAATCCCTTGTTCATATTTGTAATGTACCTCATCATTATACAATTTAGTTGGCAAATACAAATTTAAATGATTATTATTGTTTTCGAGGGCAAAGTCATTAACCTTATAGACTAATTTGATTTTTGTTGATTGGT